>NZ_JBYCKI010000238.1:0-11767 GCF_057473305.1 Thiomonas sp. TH-17 | reverse complement strand
TAGTGCAGTGTTTCACGCTATCTGGAACATAAAACCGCGTCTTTGCCGCCAGGGCGGCGTTGCCCATCCGCGCGATACCTACGGGTATCGCTGTGGTTGGCGCCTTGTCCTGACGCCAAATCCATCAGTTTTATTTGTTCCATCAAGCGTAAAACACTGCATTAGGAATGGCGCCTGAAAGAAACCTCAGGGCCCGATCGACTGCAGCCACGCCCGCAAAGCGGCCTGATCGCGCGGGGCGCCCATCGCGAGTTGCGCGAGTCCGCTGCGGTCGCGATAGACCGCCAGCGGCACGCTTTCGTATATGCCGGCCTGCTTGAGCACCTTGAAATTGGCCGTAAGGATGCCGCGGGTCGCCGCGGTGATTTGCCCCGCGCCCGGAAGCGCCGGTGCGGGGCGGTTGGGGTCGAGCCCATGATCTTCGGTCGCGCGAAACGCCTGCAGCCGGTCTTTGGCCTGCAGGATGGCGGCTGCCTTGGCCGCGCTGCTGGGCGCGAGAATGGCCACGGGCACCCAATGAACCTGCAAACCGTCTTTGCCAACGTAGGGGCGCAGCGCGCTGTAAAGCTGTCGGCAATAGGGGCAATTGGGGTCGAAAAACACGGTGAGCACGCGCGGGCCCTCCCCCTCTTGAATGCGCGTGGTTTTGTGCAACTGCGCGAGCACGCGCGTCGCTGCCTGGATGTCGGGCGCAACCCGGGTCTGCACCGTGGGTGAGGCCGCCTGCTGCTGGGCCTGAACGGGCAGAGTGCCCAGACAAAAGGCCGCACCGCCGAGGCAAAGAAGTCGAGAACAAAAACGTGATCGGTACATGGCGTCGCCTTTCGTAACTCAGCAACTCAGCAACTCAGCAACTCATCTTGCCCTGCGCAGCCGAAGTCGGCTGCCGTTCACCCGATGCTTTGCAGCAGTGCGCGCAGCTTCGTTTCATTGCTGGGCGGGCCGACCTGCATCATGACCTGCCCCTGCTTGTTGCGCCACAGCAGCGTCGGCACGCCGAAAGAGCCCGCCGCCTGCAACAGGGCGTTATTGGCGTCGAGCTTGGCGCGTGTCGCGGGCAGCACCGATTTGGCGGGTTTGATGCCGCCGCCCGGGCTGTCGCCGAAGTTCCAGTTGCTTTCATTGTCGTGAAATGCGGCAAGCGGGTCGGCCGCCTGCAACATGGCCGCGCCCTTGGTGAGGCTGCTCGGGGTGAGCACGGCCACGGGCACCCAGCGTAGTTGCAGCCCGTTCTTGCCCACGTCTGGGCGCAAGGCTTTGTAGAGTTCGTGGCAGTAGGGGCAGTTGGCGTCGAAAAAAATGGTGAGCACCCGCGGGCCGCTGCCCTCGGTGATCACGGTGGCCTTGCCGATTTCGGCCAGCGCCCTGGCCGCGGCGGTGTTCTGCGCCAGGGCGGTTCTGCCGACCAGCGCGTAAAGCGCCGGTGCCAGGACCAGGGGAAAAAATTGACGTCGTCTCATGCGATTCTCCTGCGGCGGCGAATGCCGCCTGTGTTCATAGGTCGGCGTTGCGCGCCTGGCCTGACAGTTCCGGCAACTTCGTCTGTTCGCCGGGCTCGGGCGCGATCCCCGCCCAGGCCAGCGCCGCATAGTCGAGCGTGGACTGGGCCTCGGGTTTGACGATGGCGAAATAGGGCGAACGATCGAAGTCGGCCGGCACGAACAGGCTGTGATGCCGCACGTTCCAGTATTCACGCAGGCAGGTGGCGCAGTTGGGGTCGTCGGCGCGGTGCTCGATGTGCGGCAGGATGGGGTAGCGCACACTTTGAAAGCACTGCGCGATCATTCCCGAACAGATGGCGCGCGTGGGGTCGCCGCTGCCCAGAGACAGCATGCGCCGCCGCACCCGTCCCGGCACCGGCGGCGTGGGCAGCAGATAGCGGGCCAGATCGACAATATTGCGCAAGTCGTAGCGATGGCCGAGGCGGGAGCGGGCGGCGGCGATCACCCGCAGCGCATCATCGGGCCTCAGCGCAACGGGGCGGCAAAGACGCAAACCCATGCCCTCGAATTCGCTCCAGCCCACAGCGCGCACGCCTTCCACCACATCGGCCTCGATGAAGCCGCCCTGCTCTTCGCCCACATACAGCGCGGCATGCGACCAGTTGGAGTGGGTGAGATATTTGATGGCACTGCTGAACCGGCTGTTGCCCTCGACCAGCAGCACATCGCCCGGGCGTATGGCCGCCCGTATCGCCTGAACATCGGTCGGCACCACGGCGCGGGCGCAATGGCTGGGCGCGGCCAGATACCGCGCCAAGCGTCCGCCCAAGGCTCCGAGGATGCGGTTCATGGTCGTCTTCCCCTGTTGTTACGCTGCGCGGCTTCTATCGAGGCCCACTGCAGGGGCCTATTGCGCCGCGAGTTGCAGAACCGCTCGCGCCGGATCGAGGATGCCCGCTGCGTCCACCGCATGGCCGAGCTGCCGTGCCAGCCGGGTGCGTGACACCAAGCCCCGCAGACGCCAGCCCGTCGCCGTGCCCCGCTGCACCACAACCAGATGGGTCACGTCGTGGGCATGAAAAGTCTGCTCCAGATCGCCCACCCGCGCGATCTGCAATGCGGCCATGTCGAGCAGGGGCAAGGCGTCGATGGGGCTCATGATGTCGGCCACCAGCACGTCCCTGCGCAGGCAGGAGTCGTGAGTGCAGGCATTCGTGAGGTAGTGCAGCGGCTTTTCTCCCAGAATGTCCTGCGCGGTGATCAGCCCGACCATCTCGGCATCCTGCACCACCACCAGCGCGCGCACGCCGTGTCGCATCATGTCGGTCAGCGCATGATCGATGGCAACTTCCGGGCCCACGACGACCGGGTGCTCGTGCTCGAAATCCGTCATGGCTTCGAGCGCATGGCTCTCTGCCTGCACGACTTGCCACGTTTTCTGTTCGCGGCGGGGCATACAGAGAGAGAGAGCGCGCCCCTGCTGCTGAAGGCCTGAGATGAGATGAAATCCGTTTTCCATGATCGATCTCCATCGTTGAAGGGTGAGGAGCCAGGGCTTCAGTTCATGGGGTCGATGACCCAACCCTGTTCACCCAGGTAGCCCATTTATTGAGCCTTATTGACTCAAGTCGCACCGAGCCTCACGGCAGCGTCCGGTGTGAGAGTGGGTCGTCGCTCGGCGCGATTCCTGACACTGCTGGGTTCAGCCCTGCCAGGCGTAGGCGGCGAATGGGCCATCTGGCTCGGTGTGCATCAGATGGTTGGAGAAGTTGCTCAAGGTCTTCACGGCCATCGCCAACACGATTTCAAGCGCCTGGCGGTCGCTGTATCCCGCATCGCGGAAGGTCTGTAATTCCTCGGGGGTCGGGTTGCCGCGGCTATCGACCATCACCTCGGTAAAGCGCGACAACTCGGCCAGCTTCGCATCGGGAATGGGCCGCCGCTCGCGCAGCGCGGCAAGCACCTCGGGCGCGACGCCCGACATCTTTTCAGCAATCAGGCTATGCGCCGCCACGCAGTAGAGGCAACGGTGATAGCGGCTGATGGTGAGAAACACCACCTCCTGCTCGGCCGGGGTGAAATCCGAGTCGCCGCGAAATCGCTCATAGCCCTGCATATAGGTTTCCAGCAGGCCGGGGGAGTTGGCCATATTGGCATACATCGCGGGGACGCGACCCATGCGGCTGTGAGCTGCCACCAGCAGTTCATGCGCCTTGCCGGCGGTCGATTCCAGGGTTTGCGGAGGCAAGTTCAGTTTTGCAATATTCATGCGAGATTCCTCAGAATGATGGCGCCTGAAGCGGCGCCGGTTATGTGAACGAACTGATGGTGCGTAAACCCCCATTCCCGGCGCTGCGCGGCCGCGATGAAAAGTCGTGATGGGCACGGGATGTTGCAATGATGTCGGGGCTCAGATGGTGAATTGATGCGGCGGGCGGGCGAGCCACTGCTTCAAGGCTCCACGCAGGCGGGCATTGAGGTCGCCTGCAGCACGTCGCCATCGACACGGTTTTCGACGAAGGCGGCCACGCCCAGATGCGCCGGATTCCAGCCCGGCTCCAGCGGCACATTGGTCACGATTCGGCCCTGGCCCGACGCCAGCGCGATGGGCCCGATCCAGCGCCGCACGACGTGGGTGTGATGCAGCGTGGCGCCGCGGTTCTCACCGGCACCGATGACGCGCGTCAGATCGTTTTCGTAGACCGCGACATAGGCCTGCAGATCGGCAGGCGAACCGGTTTGCGCCCTGGCCCCGGAATCTGTGGCCGCGCCTGCCGCGGGCGCGAAGCGGGCGTCGAGGTTCAGCGTCTTCCGGTTCGGGCTGTCCAGCCGCAGGCTGATGTGCGCTTGTGCGGCTTGCTGGCCGATGCTGCCGAGCGCGGCGTTGAGGGCAGCGCTGGAGCCCCAGTTGCGGAACTCGCGGCCGTTGATAAAAACCTCAGGCGTGTAGATCAGTGCCGTTTGCGCGAAGCCCGAGAGTTGTCGCTGCCGCTGCGTGAACGCAGGCTGGGCGAAGGCGTCTTTCCATCCCAGGCTGTCCCAATAATCGACATGCAGGGCCAGCGCCACACTGCGCGGGTCTTGAGCCACGTTGGAGCGGCCCGTCGCGTCACCGAGAGCGACCTGACGCGCCAGCCAACGATCCGCCGGCGGGCAACTGCTGCAGCCTTCGGAGGTGTAAAGCTCCACCAGCGCGACGCGGTGCGCCGGGCTGGCCGAGCTGCAGGTTGCGGCTTGCAGCGGCGCGGCTGCGAGCAGACTGATTGCAGCCCATGCCAAGGTTCTGCTTGAAGTGGTCATGATGGGATGGCCTTTGCATCGCCTCAGAGGCATGAGTCATTTCGGTGGACGGTTGTGCATCCGGCCATTGGGCAGAGGGCTATCCCGCGCTCTGCTCCATGAGCTTGTGCATGAGCGCACGCATCTTGGGCACGATGGGGCAGTTGTCCGCATCGTGTCGCCGGGCTATGGCCTGGGGGTCGGTGTAGCCGATCCAGGTGTGCCCTTGCGCGTCCTGCCAGATGAGCATTTTCAAGGGCAGGTCGATGCCAGCGGTCTGGCTGCACTGCATGAGCAGCGTACCGGCCTTGGGATTGCCGAAGATGAGCAGTTCGGTGGGCCGGAGTTGCAGGCCCGCCTTGGCTGCTGCAGCCGAATGGTTGATGTGGGCGAACACCTGCAGGTCTGCGGCCGTGACGGCCTGCTGCAAGCGCTGCGTAGTGGTGGCCACGTCGTGCTGGCTGCGGGTCTGCACCCAGCCCACCGTGTCGGCCTTGGCTTGCGGGGTGAAGGCCAAAGCCATCCACAGCAGCAGCGCAAGCGTGAGCCAAGCGGCGGCGCGAGAGTGGGATCTTGTCGTCATGTCAGTCTCCATTCAACCCTGCGCGCGCCGGCGTTGCAGCAGGTGATCGACCGACCACTTGCCCGGCCCCCACAGCGCCACCACGGCGATGAGAATGCCCCAGATCACATGCATGAGAATGGCGGGGGGCTGCAAGGCATACATGTACGACAGCAGCGCCACCGCGTTGACCACGAAAAGGCCCAACGCACCGAAACGGCCAAACAGCCCCAGAGCAAGCAGCGGTGGCAGCAGAATTTCACCGGCCGTACCGGCCACCGCCGCGACATGCGGCGATAGCAAGGCGACGTGAAATTCGTTTTCATACAGCCAGACCGTGCTGCCCCAGTCGCGCAGGCTTTGCAGCCCCGAGTTGAAAAAAACATAAGCCACATACAGCCGCGCAGCGAGCAGGGCTGGGGCCTGCAGGCCATCGAGCCCGCGCAGGAGCAGTGCCCAGGCGCGGGCTATGGGGTGCATGCGGCAGGCGTCCAGACGCTGCTGCACAGTGATCGTGGTCATGACAGTCTCCTTGAGTAGGGGGTTGGGTCGATGGATTCGATGGCGGCGATCCATCCTTGCGCGGCGGCACGTTGCAGCCAGTCGGCCAGATCGAAATCGTCTGGCAATACATCAAGCGCGGCGTCGAGCGTGGGCGCTATGGCCAGCGCACGCAGCCAGCGCGCATGCGCCTCATCGGCCGCAAGGCAATGCGCCTGCAGGGCGTCTCTCCACACCCAGGCGGTTTCTGCGCCCCGGCTGCAAGCGTTGCGCAGGGCTTCGGCCTGCGGCTGCGGCTCGCGGTGCAATTGCCACAGGGTGACGATGGGCCAGGGTGAGTCAATGCGGCGCGTGCCCGGCGCCAGACGCAAACGCAAGGTCGCCGGGTCGTTCTCGGCCAGTCGCTGCAGGTCGTTCGGACTCAGTGTTGCGGGCGGCTCGAACAACACGGCCCACAGCGCCAGATCGAGCCGGGCGCTATCGGCCAGCCAGGGCCAGGGCTGCAGTTCGGGCTGCAGCGCCACGAAGCCCGGCAGACGTTCGCCAATGCGGGCGAGGTCGCCCACCTGCGGCGGCAAGGCATGCCAGTAGCGGGCGCCGACGGCGTCGAAAGCCTCTTGGCCCAGCATGGTCAAAAGGGTGGGAAAGAGGGTGCGCAAGGCCGCGCGGGCATGCTCCAGGCCATTGCCGCGATAGGCGGCCAGCCCGGCTTGCCACGCCGCACCCTGCTCCCAGGCCTGCAGCCGGGCATCGGGCTCTGCGCTGGGTTGCGCCGCAAACAGCGCCTGCACCAGAGCTTGCTGGCGCTGCAGTTCCTGCTGCCAAGCCGCGCTCATCACGCAGCCTCCAGCATGGGTTGTTGTACGGCGCGCGCAATGGGCAACTCCTGCGACTGCGCCGCGTCGTCCAGCAGAGCGCGGGCCTGCGCCGCCTCGTCGAGCAGCACATCGAGCGTTGGCAAGGAGGTGTCCCATTCGATCAAGACAGCAGCCGGGCCGAGCCGACGCAGCGCATACGCATACGCCATCCACACCGGCAGCGACACGCGCGTGGAGTGGTCGTCGATCACCAGACCGTTCTGCTCGCTGTGGCCGGCCAGATGAATCTCCCCCACCACGCCCGGCGCCGCAGTGGCGGCAAGGCGGTCGAGCCAGTTGCACACGGCGTCCAGCGGCTCGGCATGATGAGCGCCCCCAGGGTCGGCTAGCCGCCCCGTCCCCCCGTGGGGGCAAGGAAACTTGGGACGGCCCTGCGTTTCCTTGAGAGCATTGCGCGCGTTGACCATGAGGTTGTTCACGTCGAGCAGCAGGCCGCAACCGGTGCGCTTGCACAGTGCGGCGAAGAACTCGGTCTCATGCATTTCGCTGTCGCCGAAGTGCAGATAGGCACTGAGGTTTTCGACCAGAATGGGCCGACGCAGCCGGTCTTGCACCTGTTGCACATTGGCGCAGAAGATGTCGAGCTGCGCCTCTGTAAAGGCCACGGGCAACAGATCGTTGGCATGAACCACCCCGTCGGTCGCCCACGGCGCGCGGGCAAAGCTGGCATGGTCTGACACCCGCACCGGCTCGATGCGCGCCACCAGCGCGGCCAGCCGTTCCAGGTGATCGGCGTCGAGCCCGCAGGCCGAGCCCAGCGCCAGGCCGACGCCATGCAGACTTACCGCATGATCGGCGCGCACGGTCGAAAGCACCTTTGCCGCCGCATCATGCGGATTGAAAAAGTTCTCGGAATGCACCTCGACGAAACCGACGTTGGGTTGGGTGCTTGCAAAGTCTCGGTAGTGCGGTTGGCGCAGACCGATGCCGACACTGATGTCTGGCGTGCTCATGGCATGTCTCCTCGCTCAGAGCGGTACCGCCCGCGTCCACTACTTCATGTGAATACGGGCGGCCGAAGTCGATCAGGACATCTTCTTGGCCATCTCGGCCTCGAACATCTTGGTCTTCTCCGGGTTGGCCAGCGTGGCCTTGGCCTGCTCCATGTTCAGGCCACCCAGCTTCTCGCAGGTGCCCGTGGGTTTGACGACAAAATCGCCCGGGTTGTAGCTCATGCTCGACGTGCCCTTGCACGAATGCAGGCCCGACAGGCCAGCGCAGTCGTTATGCCCTGCGGTAGCGACGCCGAAGCATTTGCCCATGCTTTCGGCATGGGCCGCCGGTGCAATGGCCAGAGCGCCCATGGCGAGCATGGAGGCGGCTGCGGTACTGAGGAATTGGCGCTTGTTCATTTAAAACTCCTGGTTGAAATAACGGAAAGAGGGTGCAGCCAGCTTGTCTGCTGCGGCCCGCATATCGGAGCGGGTTGAGATTTGGTCGCCTGAGATACGCCAGCCTGACAGCTTGAGAAAAATATTTTTTCGGGAGCCTGATGGCGGTCAGGCCTCAGAGGGTGTGAATGAATCCGGCGTGGCCGAGCAGCGCGTCCAAACGCCACCGATCAAGGCGCAAAGCACAGCCGTGCCCGTCGGCACGGCGCGCATTTGCAACGCAGAGTGGGACGATTTGGGCGCGAGGAGCGGACATGGCGGATTTGTTCACACCCTCTCAGAACCCAACCCTGCCATCACATACCCAATTTGGCACGAGCATCCGCTTCGTTCATGCCGCCCATTTGCCCACAGGTTCCCGCAGCCACCACGCGGAAATCCGCCGGGCTGCGTGCGGCCGAGCTCTGTCCTTTGCACGAGTGCAGCCCGCCCAGACTGGCGCAGTCGTTCTGCCCCGCTTCGGCGATGCCGAAGCACTTTTCCATGCCAGCTGCGTGTGCTGCCGGCACCAGTCCCAATGCGCCCAGCGCAAGCACTGCCGCGGCGGCTGATTGAATGAGGTCTTTCCTGTTCATGATGTTGATCTCCGTGGGTGAAACTGAAAAAAGAGGCAAGTCAATTGCGGCAGTTGATCTGCCGCTATCAGCGTTGCTGCGCCGAAGCGCCCTGTGGGTAGCAAGGCAGTTCGCCATGCTCTCCATGCGTGGCCGGGTATTGGCCCGCACACACAGCGTGCGCCGAGGAAACGAAGGCCAGGCTAGAGGCGGCCAATAGCGCGGCCGCCCAGATGCGTGCAAAATTCAGCGTGTTCATGGTGTATCTCCTTGATTGATCACCCCAGCCCTGCTGGCGCTTTCGCCTGCATCCCAAGCTGGTTGCCTATCTGTCGCAATACCCTGCTAGAACTGACAACCCGTTACATATTTCTGATACCCATGACCTCTCCGGATGCAGCTCCCTTGAATCAAAGCGACATCGCACAACGGCTGCATGCCCTGCGGCCCACGTTGTTGCGCCTGGCACAGCTGCAACTGCGCAACGCGGCCTGGGCGGAAGATGCGGTGTCTGAAACCTTATTGGCAGCGATCGAAGGCTCGGCGCGCTTTGCGGGCCAGTCGCAGCTCAAGACCTGGGTGGTCGGCATCCTCAAACACAAGGTGCTCGACCAGCTCCGCCTGCGCAAGCGCGAAGTGGGCTACGACACTGACGAAGAAGGCGAGGTGCTGGAAGAGTTGGTGTTCGTCCCCGACGGTCATTTCCGCACCATGCCGCAGACTTGGGAAACGCCGGCCGACGCCTTGCAGCAGCGCCAGTTCTTTGAAGTGCTCGAAGCCTGCATGGACGCCCTGCCCGGACAGATCGGCCGCGTCTTCCTGATGCGCGAATGGCTGGAACTCGATACCGATGCCATCTGTCAGGAATTGCGCATTTCCTCGACCAATGTCTGGCAGATGCTGCACCGCGCCCGTATGCGCCTGCGCGAATGTCTGCAACTCAACTGGTTCGGGAACCCCGCAACGTGAACTACCCTTTCCGCCGCACCTGCCGTGAAGTCGCCGGTCTCATCCTGGCGCGGGAAGACCGCGCACTCAACTTTCCTGAACGCCTGTCCATTCGGATTCACTTCATGGTCTGCAAGGCCTGCCCGAACTTCGCGCAGGAAGTGCAGACCATGCGCGGCGCGCTGCAACACTGGCGCAACTACAGCGAGAACGACGACGACCGCTCAAGCTGAGAGCCGCGCAACCGCAGCCGACTCTGCCCGCTGGAGCAGCGCACAGAAACCCCTATCAGCCACTCACTTTGCGGTACGCCGCCAGCAAGGCGCTGTGGTTGACGCTGGCTTCAAAGTTGGGGCCCAGGGCGCCCAGGCCCCAGAAGCGCACTTCCTGATTGAGCAGCGCAAGGGCAAGGTCGAGGGTGTCGTTGCCATAAAGCAGGCGCAGCGCGGCGGCGTAGGGCGTGGCGTCTTGCAGCCTGAGCAGATCGGCGATGCAGCGAAACACCTTGAGCCGTTCAGGGCTGCGCTGGCCATACTGCGCGATCCAGGCGCAGCCTTCGAGAATGGCATCGTCATCGCCGCTGGCCAGCGCCAGCAGCAGCTTGAGTTCGCCGATCTTGAGCCCGGCCCAAGCGGTGTCGGGGTCGGGGGCGAGACCAATGAGCACGCTCACCGGGCGCTCGTCGGCCAGTTCCAGCTCGACGATATGGTCGTAGAGCGCAACGCATTCGTCCCCGGACAATTCCGGCAAGCGGGCGATGTCGGCGCGCAGCGCAATGCCTACGCTGTTGTTCTCGTATTCGAGTTCATCCACCGGGTAGATTTCGCTCACCCCGGGCACGAGGATGCGGCAGGCGTAAACGCCGAGCTGGGTGAAGTCGGCGACATAGATCGGATGGCCCTCGGCGTGCAGCGCGGCCACTGACCAGTGGTAATCCTGTTCGGTGGAGGCGCCGAAGTTCCAGTCGGCAAAGTCGAAGTCGGGCGTGTTGCGCAGGAACTCCCACGACAGCACGCCGCTGGAATCGACGAAGTGGATTTCCAGATTCTGCGGATCGGCTATTTCGGCGAGATCGAAGCCGGGCGCGGGAAAGCCGGCCAGCGCGTCGAGCGCGCGGCCTTGCAGCAGCTCGGTGAGGGCGCGTTCCAGTGCAATCTCGAAGCGCGGGTGCGCGCCAAAGCTGGCGAAGCAGCCCTGGTCGCCGGGATGCAGCAGGGTGACGTTCGTCACCGGGTAGCGCCCGCCGAGCGAGGCGTCTTTCACCACGATGCCGAAACCCGCCTCGCGCAGGCCGCGGATGCCGGCAGCAATGTGCGGGTAGCGCGCAATCACGTCCTCGGGCACGTCCGGCAGGCACAGCGCTTCGCGAATGATGCGGAACTTCACATGGCGCTCGAAAATCTCTGAAAGCGCCTGGGTGCGCGCCTCCATCAGCGTGTTGCCGGCCGACATGCCGTTGCTCACATACAGATTGCCGATGAGGTTGACCGGGAAGTAGGCGGTCGCGCCGTCGGCCAGGCGCTGATAGGGCAGCGCGCAAATGCCGCGCGCCACGTTGCCGGAGTTGAGGTCAACGAGCTGCGCGGCCGGCACCGCGTCGTCCGGGTTGTAGAAGGCGCGCAGCTCGGGGTTGAGCAGGCCCTTGGGCCAGGCGTCGCCATCCAGCGCGAACCAGCGCTCGTTCGGCGCATGCACATGGGCGCGATGGGCGATGACTTCTCCCAGATAGAAATGCGTCCAGAAATAGTGGGTGGACAGGCGCTCGACAAACTCGCCCAGCGCGCTGGCCCGCGCCGCCAGCTCCGAGGCGCCCTTGCCGTTGGAGAACAGCAGCGCGCAATCGTGATCGCGCACATGCACCGACCACACGCCCTCCACCGGGTTGAGCCAGGAGCGCTCTTCGAGGTGAAAGCCCAACGCGCTCAGCTTGCCACGCAGCGTGGCGATGGACTGTTCGAGCGAGGCGTCCTTGCCGGGAATGAAATGTTCGGGGGAGGTCATGGGCGAGGCCGGTGGGAAAAGAGGCTCAGCATAGAGCCTGCGCCCGGGCCGTCCCGCGGAGGTCAGAGGGTGTGAATGAATCCGGCGTGGCCGAGCAGCGCGTCCAAATGCCCACGATCAAGGCGCAAAGCACAGCCGTGCCCGTCGGCACGGCGCGCATTTGCAACGCCGAGCGGGGGTGTTTGGGCGCGAGGAGCGGGCATGGCGGATT
>NZ_JBYCKI010000237.1:0-4220 GCF_057473305.1 Thiomonas sp. TH-17 | reverse complement strand
CCGTGAAGCAGGCACTGCTGGCTGCTCAGATCGACGCACTGCAGAAAATGCTGGCAGCGCAGCAGGAGCAGCTTGAAATCACCCGCGCGCGCGAACGTTTCGGCGTGGCCACGGCCTCTGACATCGCCACGCTGCAAACCCAGATGGAACAAACCCGCGCCAGCATCGCCCCGCTGCGCAACAGCGCTGACCAGGCGGCCCATCTGCTGGCCGTGCTCAGCGGGCAAGAACCCGGCACGGCGAAGAATCCGCGTTTCACCTTGGACGACTTCAACCTGCCCGCCGATTTACCGCTGAGTTTGCCGTCTGAGCTGGTGCGTCAGCGGCCCGACATCCTCGCGGCCGAAGCCTTGCTGCACGCCGCCAGCGCGCAGATCGGCGTGACGGTGTCCAAACAATACCCGCAGCTCACTCTGAGTGCGAACCTGGGCAGCCAGGCGCTGACCGCGGCCAGTCTGTTCGGCAGTGGTTCATTGATCTGGGGAGTGGCCGGGCAGTTGGCCCAGCCTTTGTTCAAACCCGGGCTGAAGGCCGAGGCACGCGCCGCAGATGCCGGCTTTGATGCCGCGGCCGCCAACTACCGCGAAACTGTACTGCAAGGCTTGCGGCAGGTGGCTGATGTGCTGCGCTCGCTGGAACACGACGCCCAGGCCTTGCAGGCACAGAACGCGGCCGAAGCCTCGGCGCAAACTTCGCTGCAACTGGTGGAGCAGCAATACGCGCTGGGCACAGCCAGCGCGCTGCAACTACTCACCGCGCAGCAGCAGCGACAACAGACCCGCATCGGTCTGATCGCCGCGCAGGCTGCGCGCCTGAACGACACCGCCCTGCTCTATCAGGCGCTGGGCGGCGGGCTGCAGCTACAGACACGATCACGACAAGCAAGCAGTGACATTGACCTGTTGGCGCCGATGCCGATGTGAGCCACATGCCGATTGGCGACTGAGCCATAGCAAACGTGCTGCGCGCCGCGTCAGGTTTGATTCCAGCGTGATCCAACCGGCTCACCGCAACCCTGGCGCTTGGCTCAAATCGGCATCGGTGCCAACAGCGCATCGGCCGTGGTCGAGCCGCCCCTCTCTTTGGGCGCACCGAGGTGTGGCTCGCCCTTGTTGCCGTCGGTTACCGTGAAAGCCTTCCCTCGTAGCGACGTGAGAAATCCTGCCGCGTCGCAGCATCGACTGGAAGACCGCTGGGCCCGACCCCAGGTATTCAGCGGTGGATCAGCGTGCGGCGCTGGCCGCTGGTGCGCTGGGCGAAGGCCACTTGCCGATGGCCTTGAGTTGCTTGATCCAGCGCGGGGCGTTTTTCTTGGCGCTCATGGCGGCGTAGTCGATGGACTGGTCGAGGTAGGGCTGGCGGCGAGACAGCAGGATGTAGATCAGCCGGATCATCTTGTGAGCCACCGCTACGATGGCCTTCTTGTGCGATTTGCGCACGGTGAGGCTGCGGTACTTGGCGGCCAGGGTGCTCTTGGTCATGCGCGCGGCGTTGGCGCATTCGCACAGGATGAAGCGGATGGCGTTGTAGCCGTGCCGGGTGCGGCCGGATTTGCGCTTGCCCGCGCTCTCGTTGTTGCCTGGGCTCAAGGCGGCCCAGCAAGCCAGGCGTTCGGGGCAGCCGAAGCGGTCCATGTCGTCGCCGATCTCGATGAGGATCAGTGCGGCGGCGATCTCGTCGATGCCGGGGATGGTCTGCAGCAGGCTGTGCGCCCAGGTGTAGGGCTGCATCGCGCACATCAGGTAGGCGTCGATGTCGGCCAGTTGGCGCTGCAGCGCGTCGATGCTGTCGCTGAGGTGGCGCAGCACGAACAGGTGGCGCTCGCTCAAGTCGCCGTCCAGGCTGGCGGCGAGTTCCTCGGTCTTGCGCTTCAAGGCGCCACGCGCGTGGGAGAGCAGCACGGCCTCGGACTGGCCGTCGATGAGCCCGCGCACCATGGCGCGGGCCGAGACGCCGTGGATGTCGCTGACGACGGCGCCGAGCTTGATGCCGACGTCATCGAGCCTCTTGTGCAGGCGGTTGATCTGGCTGGCGCACATGGCGCTGAGCTTGCGGCGGTAGCGCGAGACCAGGCGCAGCTCGCGCAAATCCTTGGGCGCAATGAAGCTGCCACGCACCAGGCCGAAGCGCGCCAGCACGGCCAGCCACTCGGAGTCAAGCATGTCGGTCTTGCGACCGGGCACATGCTTGATGAAGTGCGCATTGACCACCCAGGCGGTGATGCCGACATTCTCCAGGTGGGCGTAGACGCTCTTCCAGTAGATGCCGGTGCTCTCCATGACCACCAACTGGACCTGCAGCTCAGCCAGCCAGGCGGCCAGGGCACGGCAATCGCGCTTGAAGCCGCCGAACTCCCGACTGTGCTTGTCCACCGAGCCGTCGGGCTGCTCGATGAGAACCGTGACCACATGCAGCATGCGGTGCACATCGATACCGGCCACGCGCCGGTGCAAGGGGGAAAGTCCTTCCATGACGATGCTCCTGTGTGTAGAGTGCAAGGCGGCACGCCGGGGCATCACCTGTGGCCGGCGCACCGTGCAAGGGCCGTGGCCTTTACTCGGCAAGTCGGTGGGCTGAAAGACTCCTCGAACCGAAATCGATTCGGGCCTCTTTACCGTTCGTGCTGCCACCCGGTTCACGGCAATGAACCCGGCAGCGCAACAGTCGGGGGTGCGAGTCAGCCCGGTGGAGGTCCGGTTAGGCACCGGGGTCGGGCCTTCATTCGTTTTGCGACCTCAATGCCCCGGCGTGCCACCCTCTATCCTGCTCCGTCCCAGGGCTTTCATGCTCGGGGGCGAGTGGGGCAAATCATGAATGGTTAGGTCTGCACAGACTGAGCGCACAGGCCGAACTCCCGCAGGGCAAGAGGGAAGTTGCGATTCCTGTGACCCGGCCTAGTCAGTTTGAACAGGGTGAAGCGTTGCAGGGCGTTGAGTTCTGACCAGGCACGCGGGCCATCAAGCCGCAGGGCCTTATCCACAGCGTTTTGACGCACGCGATCCGGCAGAGTCAATCGGCTCCATTCCATTTCCGCATGGCTTTCAGGCATTCTGACCACCCGGGTCTTGGCCTGCTGGACGATGGCCTGCACGAGCAGGTGCCGATAGCGTCGCTTCCCTCCAAGTGGATCGAGGTCCTCGGTGATGAGTCTTTTGCGCGTTGCCAGATCGAGGCTTTGCCAGTCTTGCAGCGAGAGTTTGATCCGGCACTCATCAAGCCTGTAGCGCACGAGCATGGGCATGCAGCACAAGGTCTTTGCGTAGTCCGATTCGAAATTGAACAGTAGCGAACTGACCTCTGCAATTGGGGGCAAGATGTCGATCTGCACCGAAATGGACTGGCGGACCGCGTCGCCAAGATCAGCGATATTCATAGGGCGAGGGGCAGAGCTGTCGGCTGACCATCATCGGCGTGAGCGTCGGCATAGAGGCCCGTGCCGCTATGGGCCGATTCGGAGGACGGAATGAAGCGCCCGACGCGCACATCGAACACATGCACCTGACCCTCTTCGATCACATAGTGCCAACCGTGCAGTCTGAGCGGACTGAGGTTGTGTTGCTCGACGCGCCGACGCACCATGGGGCAGTCCGTCAAGCGTTCGAGTTGCAAAACGACCGTTCGCTGCTCTGTGCGGCGCAGTACTTCGGGCCAAGGGTCGGCGATGGGCAGTATGGCCTCTTTCCCCAACCCCAGCCAGGATTTAGATTGCGGGCTTCGGCCGGTGCTTCCCCATATAGCGCGCGGATGGCGCCGCAGTGACTGTGGCCACAAACCACGATGCGCTGCACGCTCAGACTGAGGACGGCAAATTCGATGGCCGCCGCCGTGCCGTGGTAGCCGACGCTGCCATCGAACGGCGGCACGAAGTCGACGACATTGTGCACGAGAAAGAGTCCTCCGGCCCCGCGCCCGTGAGCAGATGTGGCACGACGCGCGAGCAGATCATCAGGCATGGCCGTTCTCGCAGTTCAATTCGGATACGAACAGGGCCGGGTCGGGCCGTGGACGGATGGGCTTGCGCCGGTCTGCAGTACCGATGGCGACGAAGCACACCGCCTGCTCGTTGTGCGCCAAGGCAAACAAACGGCGCAAGCGGGCGGTCTGCATGGCCTGGCCGCTGACAAGGCCAGAACCAAAGCCATCGGCATGGGCGCTGAGCAGCAGGTTTTGAATCGCACAGCCCAGAGAGATCAACCGTTCCTGCAAAGGAATTTCGGGGT
>NZ_JBYCKI010000236.1:0-5482 GCF_057473305.1 Thiomonas sp. TH-17 | reverse complement strand
AGCTACACGCCGCCTGGCCAGGATGCGGCGGCGGCCGAACGCGACGCGTTGCGCAAGGAGGCGGAAGCGGCGGCAGGTTCGTCGGTGTTCTTCCGGTCCAGCAACCAACGCGCCGCTGCCCCTGCACCCGCCGCGCAGACCGCTTCAGTCGCGCCGGCATCCGGCTTAGCGGGCTTCGACCCACAGGCGGCCGGGCCGGCCTCGACGGCGGCGCAGCCCGCCGACCCGACCGCCGTGCAGAACCGGCAGGACCAGAAGGAGGCGTTCCAGAAAGCCGGAACCACGGAAACTCGTAATTCCGGCAACCTGCAATTGCCGACCTCGCCGTATCAGGTCATGGCCGGCACAGTGATCGCGGCGGCGCTGGTGACGGGCATCAAGTCGGATTTGCCGGGCGACGTGATCGGCACGGTGACGGCGCCGGTGTACGACACGGCGACGGGCCGCTATCTGCTGATCCCGCAGGGGTCGCGCATCTTCGGCAAATACAACAGCCAGGTCGCCTACGGGCAGAGCCGCGTGCAAGTAGTGTGGAACCGCATCATCCTGCCGGACACGTCCTCGCTGACGCTCGACAACTTGGCGGGCACCGACCCGGCGGGCTATGCCGGCCTGGAGGATGGCGTCGATTGGCATTGGGATCGCATTTTCGCCGGCGCGGCGCTGACGACGCTGCTGGGCGTCGGCGCCGAGCTGGCCGCGCCGGAGAACCGCAACGGCGATCGCGTCATCGTCGCCGGCCGCGACAGCCTGCAGGACAGCGTGAACCCGGTCGGACAGGAGATGACCCGGCGCAACCTCAACATCCAACCGACGCTGACCGAGCGCCCCGGTTTGCCGGTGCGCATCAGCGTCAACCGCGACCTGGTACTGCGGCCGTACCAGCCGCTGTTCTTCAACCGGGGGACTTCACGATGAGCACGGCACGCAAGCTTCGGCTGGGGCCGCTGCCGAGAATTGAGAGCGTAAAACTGACCTTCGCGTGCCCGGCCACGCTCAAGGCCGACCTCGACCGCTACGCGGCCATGCACGCGCAGACCTACGGGGAGGCAGTCGATGCGACGACGCTGATCCCGCACATGCTGGAGGCGTTCATCGCGGGGGATCGGGGGTTTCGCCGGAAGCGGTCAGGGCACGAGTAGACGCACTGCTGCGGGTTCAAGACCGCAGCGACCTTGCTCCTAGAGCTGATGCCCTTGCAGTAATGCGGTTGGCGTGAACATATCGCAAAGCATTAGCACATGATGCCTGGCACGGGTGATGCCAACCCGTGCCAGTTTGCGACAACGAGGGTGAGGCGCAGCCTCTTGAGTGAAAAGCAGAGGACTGCTGTTCGGGTCATCGAAGATGATTGCTGCGTCGAATTCCTTGCCCTTCGACTTGTGAATCGTCATGACGTGGATGCCCCTCAAGTCGTTGCCACCCGACAAGAGCTGATCTTCGGATATGGCCGCATCAAGTGCGTCGCGCGCATTTCGATACGCTCCCTGCGTTTGCCAGAGTTCGATCAGTGCTGCTGAGATACGGCGACCACGTTGAAAGGCGACGAGCTGCTCGGCATCCTCCGCTATGGCTTGAAACGGGTTGGCGCCAGCGTTGCGAAGGATGCTGCGCGCATCCAACCAATCCCGCTTCGGGTCGCCAGTGAACTCGTGGGTGCGCAATGTACGCATCGCGCCCAAGAGCTTGGACGCCACCCCGTTAGCGCGTGGGAGAGTGCCACCGCGGCTTTGTACGGCGCTTGTTGCCAACCGCTGCGCGGTGGCTAGATTGGTGTTTCCGCCGCGTGCTCGGAAAACCGTCGCTGCAAGGTCAAGACCATCGGCCAGATCCAGCAGTTCCTCCGCTGCCGGCCTACGCGGTTCGAGCATGAAAGCGACCATGCGACTTGAAAGCAGTACCGATGCTTCGTCAATCATCACTCGGTGCGGAATGAGGTTCGTGCCATCACCAGTCAGAGCGCGGGAGATGACGTTGACGCCACGCCCCCATGTCGCCAGCACGGCAAGGCTCTCAATGTCGCCTTGGGCAGCTTCCTTAGCACGCTGAATGGCGATGCCGACTGCTTGGCGGATCGCGCGATCACGGTACTCTCGGTTGGCGCGATAGTTCATCCGTGATACACCCCGGTAAGCCGCGCCTCTCGGTGTGTTCAATAGCACGTCATTGGCGAAGGCGACGATTTCCGAATTAGGGCTTCGGTGATTCTCGCCGGCCAGATCCACGCGCAACGGTTGCAACGCAGCCATGATGTGCGTCACTCGGTCTGAGCTGACGCCCGGCCGGAAATCGTAAATCTGCTGGTCCAGATCAGCGAGGCACATCATTTGCGTGCCTGCGGATAGCAGTCGGACACACTGCCACTGATCTTCTGCGGTGTCTTGCGCCTCATCCACAACGACCAACGGATAACACGACGAGAACAGCTCGCGCAGGCGTGCGCTTCGAGACAGTAGTTCGTGCGCCTTCGGAGCGAACAGATCGAATGCGACTCGCCCTGTTTCCCGAAATAGCCGTTCGCGCTCGACGTTCCAATCTCCGCCATTGTTCTCGAACTCGTGGCGCATCGCCGCCTCGTCGTGCGGCATCAGCAGACGTAGCGACCTTGGCGCACCCAGCAGGTATCCGTATGCCTGCAAGATGCGCCAGAAGAACGAGTGGAACGTCTGGATTGAGAGTTTTCCTTGCAGCGCAGAAGGCAACTGCGTCTTGCTCGCTTCGGCGACGCGCGCAACGGCAGCACGAGAGAAGCTGAGAAATAGGACGGACTGGCCAGGTGACAGGCCTCGATCGATGACGAGTCTAGCCTTGGCCAAGGCGATGGTCGTCTTGCCGCTGCCTGGGCCACCCGTGACGAGGATCGCACCGTCCTCGTCGAGAATGCTCTGTCGCTGCGCACAGATGACCAGGGCCACGATTTACGGTTCCTCGGGACCATTAGCCGCGGCCACGTCGCCACCTGCCGCTTCTGCATCGGCGTCGGCTTGCGCGGCAATTGCCTCCTTGCGCTTTGGCTTCGGGTAGCGTTGATAGATGTCGGCGAGGAAGTCGGTGATGGTCTTGGGCAATTCGGCCACGGCGCACAGTTGCAGCAGTTTCGCCGCACCACCTTCGCCTTTCAGTCCCTTCAGTGTGGAGGTGGTCAGCTTGCGTAGCTCGTCATCAGCAGGGCGAGCCGCCGGAATCCCGAATCGGCCATCAGTGTCCTCTGCGCGCAGGGCCTCCAAATACTGCCATTGCCGATCCAAAGGGGTTTCTTCGGCCATCAACACTTCGGCGCCCTTCTGCTGGATTTCTTTGGCTACCTCGTAGCTACCTTGCAAGGCGGCGATTTCCGCGTCCGTGCGCTTCTTGCGATCGAAGAAGGCAAAGGCTGGCGTCCCAATTTCCTTGAAGAAGGCACCCAACTTCTCCAGGTTCCCGTCGCCATCGGCGTTGATGACAGACAGGCCAGCCACGTCCAGGGGGAACAAGGCCGGATCGCTGTCTTCCATCTTCTGTGCGGCGACCAGTAAGGAATCCTGTTCGGTGATCCCTTCGCCGACGATCACGCCTTGGCCGAGCATGGCTTCGGCGATGGCTCGGCGAAAATTCTGCCGGTAGTTCTTGGCCTTCATGCCGGTTGGAAGCTTGATCGCCGTGCCGCTCAACATGCCATGTTCGTCGCGATTAAGCTTCAGTATCCCGTCGGGCTCGAAACGCTCGATGACGTAGGGAGAGTGAGATGTGACGAAGCATTGCGATGTTTCTTCGAGTAGGTAGTTCGCAATTCGCCGCTGTGTATGGGGCGGAAGGGCGATCTCAGGCTCTTCCATCGCAAAGATGACGTTGTCTTTCTTGATGTCGGCGATGAAAGTCAGCAATGCCAGCAGAAGCGTGTTCAGCGTTCCGCTACCGGCCTGTTGGAACGGCACGGCTTCCTCGCCGCGGCCCATCGTCAAGAAGAAGGCGATGGTCTTTCGCAAGTGTTCGCGCGTGAGTTGGGAGACGAACAGACGGGTCGAGCGGCCCTCGCCACCGGGTGCGATGTATTCCGACAGCCGTGCCTCGATTTCATCCAGGATCGGCCCCAGTTCGGTAGCGTCGGCATCTATCGGCGGATTGAGGGTAGCCAGCCGCCGGCGGATGCTTTCCCACATCCCCTTGCGGGCTTCTTTCATGCGCAGGATGTTGTCGAGCAGTGTGCCGCGCTCCAGGCTCAACGCACGCGAGCCGGTGCGGATGGTGCGCAGGTAGAGGAAGCCTATCGCTCGCTTGACCTTGGTGGGAATCGACTTGGGATCGGTGTCGTCATCGTCGTCGCTTCGGCCATAGACTGTCTTGGCGAAGAACTGGTCTTCTTCGATGTCGTATTGGGCGACGGTAATCAAGCGAAGGCACAGTTCCACGCTGGGATCGTCGGCGTTACCAATTTCGCCTTCGCCGAGAACCCGTTTGTCGGTCTTGTGCCAGAACTCTAGGTTCGCAGCGCAGAGCTTCTTGATGTCGTCGGTCAAATCGACGAGGACGGCTTCGATGCGGATAGGGACGGGCGTTTCGCCGTCTTCGTTCAAATAGCCGGCATTGCGGAAATCGAACTCCTCGACCGGGGGTGTTCGATTCAGGCGATCCGGCCCAAGCACGAGATCGAGTGCTTCGCAGATCGTGCTCTTACCGACGTTGTTGCCGCCGATCAGGAGCGTATGCCCTGTGAAGTGAAGTTCCGCCTTCTTGATGCCGCGGAAGTTCTCTATCCCCAACCGTGAGACGCGCATGATGCCCCCAAGAGTCCTTGCTATTGTTGCTACGGCTACATGGGTGCCCTGCCTCCATCATTTCCCAGACTGCTGCGCGCTCCCGGTAGCTTGCGAAAGATAAAGCATTCACAACAAAAGCCGCCGCTGCTCACGCAGCGACGGCCGCCAAACTGGTGCCCGAGGCCGGAATCGAACCGGCATGCCTTTCGGCGAGGGATTTTCTTCCCACTTCGGCTTTCGCCGCCGTCCTGACTGTCGCAGGACGTTCGTGGTCTGGAGCACGCCTTCACCATAGCCTTCCGGCCGTAGGTGCCCGCCGTCTGCTCTCTACACCTTCCCAAGCGGGGAGCTTGGGCTTGGCTCGGCGTTGGCTCGGACACCAGGGCATCCAGGGCTTTCGCCGACTTTGACGGGCTTCACTTCGGACGTTTCCACCCGAAGGCTCAAATTGTTCAAGTCCCTTGTGTCTACCGATTTCACCACTCGGGCGTAGTGCGATGCACTGGAAACTCCTATCTCAGTTCTGCTGGCGCCTAGCTGGCCCCTGACCGACAAGCCAAGCCGTGAAGCTGCGCCGTGGGTGCCTGCAAGTCCTTGTCACTATTGACCTTTTGGCTGGGTAGCGCAAGCAGAATGGACTTGACAAAACTGATTTTAAGTCCGCTGCGTCTACCAATTTCGCCACCCGGGCATGGCGGCGGATGCAATGGAGGCCAGGGTCGGAATTGAACCGGCGTACACGGCTT
>NZ_JBYCKI010000235.1:0-8750 GCF_057473305.1 Thiomonas sp. TH-17 | reverse complement strand
TTGGTCGGCACGAAAGCGGACACGTCGCCAGCCTGCGTTTCGATGATGGGCAGCGCGGTCAACGAACCGGTCTTGCCCTTCACTTCACCGTTGGTGAACTTCTCGACGTACTCCACGCTGACGCGGGCGGCGCGCTCGAGCAGACGGCTGTGCAGGTAGAACACGTCACCCGGATAGGCTTCACGGCCCGGCGGGCGACGCAGCAGCAGCGAGATCTGGCGATAGGCCCAGGCCTGCTTGGTCAGATCGTCATAGATCACCAGGGCGTCCTGGCCACGGTCGCGGAAGTATTCGCCCATCGTGCAGCCGGCGTAAGGCGCCAGGTACTGCATCGCGGCGGAGTCCGAGGCGGAGGCGGCCACGACGATGGTGTATTCCATCGCGCCGAACTCTTGCAGTTTGCGCACCACATTGGCAATGGTCGAAGCTTTCTGACCAATGGCGACGTAGATACAGATCAGGTCTTTGCCCTTCTGGCTGATGATCGAGTCGACGGCCACCGCGGTCTTTCCGGTCTGGCGGTCGCCGATGATCAGCTCGCGCTGGCCGCGGCCGACGGGCACCATGGCGTCGATCGCCTTGATACCCGTCTGCACCGGCTGCGACACGGATTGGCGCCAGATCACGCCAGGGGCGATCTTTTCGATCGGATCGAGTTGCTTGGTTTCCACCGGGCCCTTGCCGTCGATGGGCACACCCAGGGTGTTGACCACGCGACCGATCAGCTCGGGGCCGACGGGCACGGAAAGAATCTCGCCGGTGCACTTGACGGTGTCGCCTTCGGAGATTTGCTCGTAAGGGCCCAGAATCACCACACCGACCGAATCACGCTCGAGGTTGAGCGCCAGGCCAAAGGTGTTGTTCGGGAATTCGAGCATTTCGCCCTGCATCACGTCGGACAGCCCGTGCACCCGCGCAATACCGTCGGTGAGGGACACGACGGTGCCCTCGTTGCGGATATTGGCGCTGGCGCCCAGACCTTCGATGCGACTCTTGATGAGTTCGGAAATTTCTGCGGGATTAAGTTGCATGGGAGCCTCTAAGACTTTAAGCGGTGAGAGCGACTTTCATCTGCTCCAGCCGGGCGCGGACCGAGGTGTCGAGCACTTCGTCGCCTACAGCGACACGCACCCCCCCGATAAGCGACGGATCGATTTCCACAGTGGCGTGCAGCTTGCGGCCGTATTTGCGCTCGAGCGCCCGGAGCAAGCTGTCGAGCGCCTCGCCTTCCAGCGGGAACGCGCTGGACACCACGGCCTCGACCTTGCCTTCGGCCTCATCCTTGAGCACGCGGAACTGCTCGGCGATCTGCCCGACGGCGGCGAAACGCCGGTTTTCGGCGAGCATCTCGACCAGATTTTTCAGCACAGGAGCGACGGTTCCGGGCAGAGCACCCAGAACCAGATCGGCGAGTTGCCGCGCGGAAACCTTCGGGCTGCCCATCACCTCGCGCAAAGCGGGATCGGCAGCAATCTGGGCAATCTGGTCCAAGGCGTCCGCCGCTTGCGCGGAGGGAATACCGGATTCGCGCACTGCGGCAAAAGCGGCTTCGGCGTAGGGACGGGCAATAGTGGCGAGTTCAGCCATGGCGCACTCCGATTACAGCTCGGCCTTGAGCCGGTTCAGCAGATCGGCATGCACCTGCGGATTGATCTCGCGATGCAGAATGGCCTCGGCGCCCTTGACTGCCAGCGCTGCCACCTGGTCACGCAATTGCTCACGCGCCTTGACCGCTTGCTGATCAGCCTCTGACTTGGCCTGCGCCACGATGTTTGCCCCGACCTCCTCGGCCTTCTTGCGCGCCTCTTCGATCACGGCCTGCGCACGACGCTCGGCATCAGCCAAGCGTCCCGCGCTCTCCTGATGCGAGCGGGCAAGTTCGTCTTCGACCTTGCGATTGGCCGAAGCGAGTTCAGACTTGGCGCGATCGGCGGCAGCCAGACCGTCGGCGATTTTTGTTGCGCGTTCATCGAGGGCCTTGGTGATGGGGGGCCACACGAATTTCTTCGTGAACCACGCCAGCAGCAAGAAAACGATGATCTGCGCAATGAGTGTTGCGTCCAGATGCATGGCGCTAACCTTTGCTTCAGATGGGTGAACAGATCGTTGCTGGAGTCAAGCGTGGCTTACTTCAGAACGAACGGGTTGGCGAAGGTGAACATCATGGCCAGACCGACACCGATCAGGAAGGCCGCGTCGATCAGACCGGCCAGCAGGAACATCTTGGTTTGCAATTCGTTCATCAGCTCGGGCTGACGTGCGGCAGATTCGAGATATTTGCTGCCCATGATGCCGATGCCGATACAAGCGCCGTTGGCGCCCAGACCAATGATCAGACCTGCGGCCAGTGCGACATATCCGAGAACGTGTTCCATGCTTGCTCCTAGTGAGTTGAAGTGGTGAAGAAAAAAGAAATCAGAAAAAAACGAAAGTGATCAAAACCGATTAATGGTGATCATGCGCCTGACCGATGTAAACCAGGGTCAGCATCATGAAAATGAAACCCTGCAGCACGATGACCAGCAGACTGAAGATCGACCAGGCCAGACCGGCTGCAATGTTGCCAAAGAACAGCGCCCAGCCCGTCAAGCTGCTCAGGCCGGCAGCCCCCATGAGCGCGATGATCATGAACAGAATTTCTTCGGCGTAAAGGTTGCCGAACAACCGCATGCCGTGCGAGAGGGTTTTCGCCAAATATTCGAGCAACTGCATGGCGAAATTCAACGGCCAGAGCAGGAAGTGGTTGCCAAACGGCGCGGTGAACAACTCATGCACCCAACCGCCGATCCCCTTGACCTTGATGCCGTAGTACAGGCTCAACAACAGAATGGTGATCGACATGCCCAGGGCGATCGACAGGTCTGCCGTAGGCACCACACGCAAATACATATGCTCCGGGTCGTGGCCGGCAGCAGCGCCCGCGGTTTGCCAGAGGCGGGGCAACAGATCGACAGGAATCAGATCCATGAGGTTCATCATCACGATCCAGACGAACGAAATGAACGCCAGCGGAGCCACGAATTCGCGCGACTTGGCATTGCGCACAATACCGCGCGCCTGCTCGTCCACGAACTCAACCAGAAACTCGACCGCAGCCTGAAGCCTGCCCGGTTTACCACTGGTCATGTTTTTGGCGACGCGCCACAGCACGTAGCACGCAATCACCCCCAGCAGCACGGAGAAGAAGAGGGAATCGATGTCGACGATGCCAAAGTCAACCACCCCGGTACGCGGACCACTGGTCCATTGCGTCAGGTGGTGAACGATGTACTCGCCTGCGGTGATGGTGTGTTGTTCTGCGGACATGGTCGACTATTTTGAGGAGGGCCGCCTGCGCGGCACGACTGGAATGGATCAGGCTGCGCAACTCGTTTTCTTGCCGCGCAGAATCAGGGCGACCCAGTACACCTGCAAGGTCACGACGACAGCGATCAGCATCGCGGCCCAACTGAGGGGCTGCACGATGCGCGGCGCAAAAAACAGAAGCACGATGGTCAAACCGATTTTCAACAACTCACCCAGCGCAAAACCGTAAACGGCAACGCCGGGCTTCAATTTGGACAGCCAGAGCTGAATGGATAGGGCAAACAGCGCGGAGGGCACGGCAATGATGGCAGCGCCATACAGAGCAGACCATACGACCGAGAGCTTGCCCGCCGCAAAAAACCAGCTCACCAAGGCAACGATCAGGCCGACCACGGCCTGCAGCGCCACCACGCGCCACACCGAAACCTGCGGCTTGCGCAGAAGCAAGCTTTGCACTTCAGCGCGCGTCATGGGCGCAGCCGGCGGCACGTCTTGCTCGTCTTTCCAGGGGTCGATGGATGGCACAGTTTGGTTCAAGGCAAAAACACTCGGGTCAGCGATGTAGGCGACTCACAATGTAGGCGACTCATTTAGGCGGCTCAATCGCCAGCCCATGAATTGAATTTGGGTTGAAGCCCGCCCACCACACCCGCGCAACCCGCGATGGGTTGTTGCGACGGGTAACAATTGGCGTGCAGGTCAAACGGCGAAAGTATAGGGGAAAGTCGATACAGCACCAGCTTTTTTCGTGCAGCTGCACTTAACATTGTGTCGGGTCAACGTTCTGTCATTTCTCTTGACAGCCGCGTCGCCGCTGACCTCAATTTATGCAAGCGCGCATTTCATCCAAGTTCGGGAACTTTCATGACGGCTCTGCTGGTCTTTTTACATCTTGTCGCCGCGGTCATCTGGATGGGTGGTATGGCGTTCATTCTGTTTGCCATGCGGCCCGCCGCTTTCGCCCTGCTTCAGCCGCCCGTGCGCCCGCAGTTCATTCTGGCGACGCTGCAACGCTTCTTCCCTCTCGTCTGGCTCAGCATCGCGGTGATTTTGATTTCGGGATTGATCATCATGCTGCAGGTCGGCTTCGCCCAGGCCCCCGTGGGCTGGCACGCGATGCTGGGCATCGGTCTGGTGATGATGGCGGTCTTTGCGCACATTTACTTTGCACCGTTCCGCCGCGCGCGCCGGGCCGCCTCCCGGCAGGACTGGCCCGCTCTGGGTCGCGCGCTGGAGCAGATTCACCCCTTGGTGGTGCTCAACTTCACGCTGGGCTGGATTGCAATTGCGGTTGTGCTGCTCTGGCATTGAGCGCCTGAGCACTCAATTGGATGCGACTGCAGACATCAGCCGCGCCAGCTCACGCCAGACGGCATCGGGCGAGATGTGGTTGAGGCAGTTGAGATGCCCCAGCGGACAGGTGCGTTGAAAACAGGGACTGCAATCGAGTTGCAGCCAGAGCGTTGCGCTGTGGTGCGCCGCAGGAGGCGTGTGGCGCGGATCGGTCGAGCCGTACACCCCCACGGTCGGGCGCTGCAGTGCGGCGGCCACATGCATCAAACCGGAATCGTTACTCACCGCACCGCTGCAACTGGCGAGCAGGGCAATGGCGTCTGCCAACTGCGTGGCTCCGCACAGATTCACGCTGCCCGGCGAGAGCGCGGCAATCTCGGCACCAGCCGCAGCATCCCGCGGGGCGCCGAGCACAGCAACGGCATAACCGGCTTGCTGCGCCTGGATGGCCAGTGCCGCATAGTGCGCGACCGGCCATTGCTTGGCCGGGCCGTACTCCGCGCCGGGGCAGAGGGCAATCCAGCGCGGCGGCAGACCGAACCGGCGGCGCGCCTCGTCGGCTTCGTCAGGGGAAATGCGCAGGGTTGGCTCTGGAATCGAAACAGGGCTGGGCGCGCCGTCAAACTTCGCCAGCGCGGCGTAATGTTGGCGCATGTCCGTGCGGCTCTCACCCTCCGGCCGGGGAACACGGCAGGACACGGGCGACAGCGCCATCGGCTCGGAGGCTGCTCTCACCCGAGCTGGCTCGTCCGCCTCAACCCGATCAGTCAGCAGCAGGCCGCGCGCCTCGCCGGCATAGCCAATGCGCTGCGGTATGCGCGCTAGCCACGGCACCAAGCGTGACTTGACGTTGTTGCCGAGGATGTAGGCCTGCTGGAAACCCGCACCACGCAATGGCTTTGCGATGCGTCGGCGAAGCGCGAGATCGAGCTGACCATGCGCGAACGGCGCCTCGATGACCTCGCTCACTCCCGGCATGGCACGCAGCACCGGAGCCACACTGGGCAGCCCTAGCGCGCTGATCTCTTCGCCTCGGGCAGCCAGCAAAGCCACCAAGGGCTGGGCCATCACCGCGTCGCCGATCCACTGCGGGGCGATCAGCAGAACACGGGTCATGCCGGATGCGCACTCAATGGCCGTGCACCACTTCGCCCTCCGCCAGACGATAGCGGGTGCCGCAGTAAGGGCAGGCCGCTTCGCCGTGCGTCACGTCGATGAATACGCGCGGATGACTGCTCCAGATCGGCATATTGGGATTGGGGCAATACGCGGGCAGGTCCTTGGCCTTGAGTTCGACCACGGGCATGTCGGGCTTGGGAATGGCGCTCATGTGCAAACCTCAGTCAAGTGATAGGGATATCTTGCTCAGACCATCGACAGCCAGTTGGCGTACTTGGGGTTGCGTCCGCCGACGATGTCGAAGAAAGCATTCTGGATGCGCTCGGTGATCGGGCCGCGATACCCAGGGCCGAGGGCGATGCCGTCGAGCTCGCGGATGGGGGTGACTTCGGCCGCCGTGCCGGTGAAGAAGGCTTCGTCGGCGATGTAGACCTCGTCACGGGTGATGCGCTTTTCCTTGATGGTCAGGCCAAGGTCTTCGCAGATGGCGAATACGGTTTTGCGGGTGATGCCGTTGAGCGCGCCCGAAGACAGGTCGGGGGTGTAGAGCACGCCGTCGCGAATGACAAAAATATTCTCGCCCGCGCCTTCGCTCACAAAGCCCTGCGGATCGAGCAGCAGCGCCTCGTCATAGCCGTCGTTGGTGACCTCCATATTCGCCAGAATGGAGTTGGTGTAGTTGCTCACCGCCTTGGCGTTGCACATGGTGATGTTCACATGGTGGCGGGTGTAGCTGCTGGTCTTGACGCGAATGCCGCGCTTGAGCCCTTCTTCGCCAAGGTAAGCCCCCCACGGCCACGCTGCGATCATCAGATGAATGGTGTTGCCGCGCGGCGAGACACCCAGCTTCTTGTCGCCGATCCAGGTCAGCGGACGGATGTAGCAGGAGTCGAAACCGTTGACCTTGACCACGTCGATCTGGGCCTGCATGGCCTGCTCGATCGTGAAAGGAATCTCCATGCGCAGAATCTTGGCGCTGTTGAACAGGCGCTCGGTGTGATCGCGCAGGCGGAAGATGGCCGCGCCCTTGTCGGTCTTGTAGGCCCGCACGCCCTCGAAGGCGCCGCAGCCGTAGTGCAGGGTGTGAGTCAGGACGTGGATCTTGGCATCGCGCCATTCGACGAGCTGGCCGTCCATCCAGATTTTGCCGTCGCGATCCGACATGGATGTGGGCATGACCATGATGTGTTGTCTCCGCAGAATAAAAGGGTCATTCTAGAAACTCCGCGACGCACGAACTCTGCGCGCGGAGCCTGCTGCCTTACAGCGCTGCCAACGCCGCGTCGTAGTTGGGCTCGTGGGCGATTTCGTTCACCAGCTCGGTGTGCAGCACGGTGTTGTCCTTGTCGAGCACCACCACCGCGCGCGCGCACAGCCCGGTGAGCGGGCCACCGGCGATGCCTACGCCATAGGCTTGAGCGAAACTGCGGTCACGCATTTCCGAGAGGTTGACCACCTTGTCCAGCCCTTCGGCGCCGCAGAACCGGGCCTGGGCGAACGGCAGATCGGCCGAGATGCACAGCACCACGGTATCGACCTTTTCGCTGGCCCGCGCATTGAAGGCCCGCACCGACTGCGCGCAGGTGGGGGTGTCAATCGACGGGAAGATGTTGAGCACCTTGCGCTTGCCCGCGAAGTCGGCCAGGGTGCGGTCGGCCAGGTCTTTGTCGGTCAGGCGGAAATCGGGGGCTTTGCTGCCTTTGGCGGGCAATTCGCCGCTGGTGGGAACAGGATTGCCCTGCAGATGGGTGGTGGCCATGCGAGTCTCCTTCGGGGTGTCGTCAGCGAGTGACAGAGGTTTGCATGGTAGAGGCGCAGCGACTTTTTTTCAGGCGGCGGCTGCTGCTCGGCCCGAGCGGTCTTCAGGACTTGCGCGTGACTTCTGCGTGCACCTGCCCCGAGGGCACGTGACGCGCGGCGGATTGCACATGCCCGGCCTGGTCGTCGAAGAAAAAATCGGGCTGAAATTCGCGCAGGAACGGCCCCTTGTCCAGCCCGCCGAGAAACATGGCTTCATCAATGGTGATGTTCCAGTGCATCAGGGTGCGGACGGCGCGCTCGTGCGCCGGAGCGCTGCGCGCCGTGACCAAGGCGGTGCGCAGGCGCATGGGGGTGGAGCCATCGGCGCTGGCCCTTTGCAGGCGGTGCAGGGCTTCGAGCAGAGGCTTGAATGGCCCCGGCGGCAGCGGCAGCGCGGCCTTGCGGGCTTCGTGCTGCTGGAAGGCGGGCAGACCTTCGGTCTGGAAAACGCGCTCGGCTTCGTCGGAGAACAGCACCGCGTCACCGTCGAAGGCGATGCGCACTTCGTCGGGATGCGCCTCGGACGCACGCGCCGACTCGGGGTAAACCTGCGCCGCCGGATAGCCGGCGTGCAGCGCAGCGCGAACATCGTCTGGCTCGGCCGACAGAAACAGATTGGCCTGCAAAGCGTGTAGATATTGATAAGGCGCGCGGCCCCGCGTGAATACGCCGCGCTCGATGGGCGTGCCGTGGTGTTTGGCGGAATTGAACACCCGCAACCCGGACACCGGGTCGTTGCGCGACAGCAGCACCACTTCCACCCGGTCGCGCTGCGCACCGCTGGTGTTGAAAGCCAGCAGCTTGCGTACCAGTTGGAACGCCACGCCGGGATGCGCCGGACGCTCCAGCCGGTCGAGCTGCAGCCGCATGTAGGCGGCGTCGTCGGCCTGCTCGAACACGCGGTTCTCCTCCTCGAAATCGAACAGGGCGCGCGAGGAAATCGCCACCACCAAACGGTCGTTCAAATCAGCAGGCATGGAAAACTTTTCCGGGAAGGGCTGAGAACCCCGCCGGGCCGCCCCAAGAGGTTCTCGCCCCCTGGGGGGAGAACCGAGCGCAGCAAGGTTTTCGGGGGGGACTCATTTCACCAGGTTGTTCATCTGGATGATGGGCATCATCACGGCCAGCACGATGAGCAGCACCATGCCGCCCATGACCAAGATGAGCAGCGGCTCCAGAATGGTGGTCAGGGTCATGGCGCGGCGCTGCACTTCCTGCGCATGCTGCACGGC
>NZ_JBYCKI010000234.1:0-4667 GCF_057473305.1 Thiomonas sp. TH-17 | reverse complement strand
GAAGACCTGGTGCGCGATGTCGCCGTGGCGCTGGAGCGCGATGAGCGCGTGGCCGCCTACACCGTGGAATCGGAGAATTTTGAATCCATCCACAATCATTCGGCGTATGCCTTGGTAGAAGGCCGCAAAACCTGACGCGGCCAGGGAGCCAAAACCATGCGCATTGCCATCATTGGAACGGGAATCTCAGGCCTCGGGGCGGCCTGGGCCTTGCGCCATCGCGCGCAGATCACGCTGTTCGAGGCCGGCTCGCACTTTGGCGGCCACACCCACACAGTGGATGTCGATCTGCCGGGCGAAGTGCCTTTCGCCGTGGACACGGGTTTTCTCGTGCTCAACGAGCGCACCTATCCCAAGCTGCAGGCGCTGTTCGCCGAGTTGGATGTGCCGCTGGCGACCTCGGATATGTCGTTCTCGGTGCAGGCCCCGCTGCCCAGCGGCAACTCGCTGGAATGGAGCGGCTCCAACCTGAACACGGTTTTCGCCCAGCGCCGCAACCTGACCCGGCCGACCTTCTGGCGCATGCTGCGCGACATCCTGCGCTTCAACCGCGAGGCCACGGCGCTGGCGCGCAAACCCGACACCGAGCTCGACCTCAACCAGACCGTGGGCGACTACCTGCGCCGCGAAGGCTACGGCGACCCGTTTCTGCACTGGTATCTGCTGCCGATGACCGCCTGCATCTGGTCGTGCCCGCCGGGGCAGATGCTCGACTTTCCGCTGGCCACGCTGGTGCGCTTCTGCGACAACCACGGTCTGCTGCAGGTCAACAACCGACCGCAATGGTTCACCGTGCGTGGCGGCGCGCGGCAGTACGTGCAGAAAATGCTCGCCCAACTGCCCGACGCGCGTCTGCGCACTCCCGTGCAACGGGTCGTGCGGCATGACAACGGCGTTGAACTGCATACGGCAGGTGGCACCATCTGGTTCGACGAAGTGATCTTCGCCTGCCACAGCGATCAGGCCCTCGCGCTGATCGACGCCCCCAGCACAGCCGAGCGCGAAGTGCTCGGCGCTATCCGCTACCAGTCCAACCGCGCGCTGCTGCACACCGACACCCGGCTGCTGCCACAGGCGCGCCAGGCCTGGGCCGCGTGGAACTACGAAAGCGTGGTGGAAGCCCGCTCCGAGCAGCCCACCGTCTGCCTGCACTACCTGCTCAACAAGCTGCAGCCCCTACCCACGCAACGCCCCATCGTGGTCTCGCTTAACCCGCTGCGCGAGCCCGCCGAGCACACCGTGCTGCGCGAGATGAGCTACGCCCATCCGATCTTCGATCAAGCGGCAATCAACGCCCAACAGCGCGTGCCCGAGTTGCAAGGCCAGCGGCACAGCTACTTCTGCGGAGCGTGGTGTGGCTATGGCTTTCACGAAGATGGCCTGAAGTCGGGCTACGCCGCAGCGCAAGCCCTGCTGACCCACGTGGACGCGCAGCCCGCCGACCGCGCCCTGGCTGCATGAAAGCCAACGCCATGCCGACTACTTCATCGGCCAGCCCGCATCAGCCGCTCATCGGCAGCGGCCCGGTGCGGCACCGACGCCTGCGGCCGACAACGCATGCGTTCAGCTACCGTGCGATGTTCCTGCTGCTGCCCATGCGCAGTCTGGCGCGCGACCCAGCGCTGCTGCCCATTGCCCGCAACCGCTTTGGGGCGATGAGCTTTTTCGATGCCGACCACGGCGACGGCGGCGGCGACAGCCTGGCCTGGCTGCAAGGCCTGCTTGCAACGCAAGGCATTTTTGACGCTGATGGCGAAATCTGGCTGCAGACCTTTCCGCGCATCTGGGGCTACGCCTTCAAGCCGGTGAGCCTGTGGCTGTGCGAGCGCGCCGACGGCAGCTTGCGCTGCGCCGTGGCCGAGGTCAACAACACTTTTGGCGAGCGGCACTGCTACATCCTCACCCCACCGGTGGGCGAGCGCAGCCTGCAATGGGGCGCCGAATATCGCGCCAGCAAAGTGTTTCACGTCTCGCCGTTCTGCACCGTGGAGGGCAGCTACCGCTTCCGATTCATGCGCAGCGCGGGCGCGGGCAAAGACCGCATGCTTCTGCGCATCGACCATGACGACACTCACGGCCCGCTGATCGAAACCAGCATCAGCGGCGACCTGCTTCCCCTTACCGCGGCACGCGCCCGCATGGCCCTGCTGCGCCACCCCATGCACAGCTTCGGCGTCATTGCGCGCATTCACTGGCAAGCCTTCAAGCTGTGGCGCAAGCGCGTGCCCTTCCACTCCAAGCCTGTTCCTCCAGACCATTTCGCGAGCCGATCATGAACGCCAGCGACCGCAGCCTGTCCCCGCTCTCTCTCGACCCCACCCTCGCCGCAGGGCAAAACCACAAGCAGCGCAAACCTCCGCTGGCCGCGCGCGGCGTGCTGCGCCTGCTGGAACGCCTGCAGATCGGCCGCCTCGATTTTCATGGCCCGGATGGCGTCTGGCGGCACTTCGGCCAAGACGACAACGGCCCGCATGCCGAAGTCGCGCTGCACGACTGGGCGGTGCTGGGCGAAGTGCTCAAGCGCGGCGACATCGCCTTTGCCGAAGCCTGGATGCGCCGCGCCTGGGACACGCCCGATCTGCCCGCACTGCTCAAGCTGCTGGTGGCTAACCGCGAGATCATCGCCCGCGCGCTGCACGGCAGCGTGTTGGGTCTGTTGCCCGACCGCATCCGCCATCTTCTGCGCCGCAACAGCCGCGCCGGAAGCCGCGACAACATCCACGCGCATTACGACATCGGCAACGCCTTCTACACGCTCTGGCTCGACCCGAGCATGACCTACTCCAGCGCCCTATTCAACGGCGACCCCGCGCAGACGCTGGAGCAAGCGCAGGCTGCCAAATACGCCCGCGTGCTCGATCAACTGCAACTCCAGCCCGGCTCGCAGGTGCTGGAGATCGGCTGCGGCTGGGGCGGTCTGGCCGAAGTCGGCGCACAGCGCGGCTTGCGCATGGATGGCGTCACCCTGTCCACCGAACAGCTCGACTACGCCCGCAACCGGCTCGCTGGTCTTTCCCCCGAAGCCCGGCTCGAACTGTGCGACTACCGTGATCTCGACCGCATCGCCCCTCAAGACGGCTATGACGGCATCGCCTCCATCGAAATGTTCGAGGCCGTGGGCGAGGCCTACTGGCCCGGCTTTTTCCGCACCGTGGCGCGCCATCTCAAGCCCGGCGCGCGCGCCTGCATCCAGACCATCACCATCGCCGACGATCTGTTCGACGACTACCGGCGCGGCACCGACTTCATCCAGCGCTACATCTTCCCCGGCGGCATGCTGCCCTCGCGCAGCGCCTTCATCGCGCAGGCCCAAGCCGCAGGGCTGGAAGTCGTTGAAGAACTGCCCTTCGGGCCCGACTACGCCCGCACCCTGGCGCTCTGGCGCGAACGCTTCACCGCCCAACTCGAAGCGGTGAAGGCCCAGGGTTTCGACGACCGTTTCATGCGGCTATGGACCTTCTATCTCGCCTACTGCGAGGCGGGTTTCAGCCAGGGCTCAACCCATGTGTGGCAGTTCACCCTGCGCCATGCCCGCACGCACTGAACCCAACTTGCACGGTCTGTCTCGCCGTGCGGTGTTGCTGGCCATAACCGCCTCGACGCTGCCGCTGAGCGCATGGGCGCAAGCCGCTGCGGGCGTTGCAGATGAAGTCAGCGCCGAGATTTCGCAGGCCCGGCGCGCGGGCAGCGGCGACTTTCGCTACTTCGGCTTTCTGGTCTACCACGCCACGCTCTGGGTCGGCCCGCAAGGTTTGGGCGCGCAACTGGGCGATACGCCCTTCGCCCTGCAATTGCGCTACGCCCGCAGCCTCAAAGGCGCCGACATCGCCGCGCGCTCCGAGGAGGAGATGCGCAAACTCGGTGAAGGCACGCCGCAGCAGCGCGCCGCCTGGCTCCAAGCCATGCAGCGCCTTTTTCCCGATGTGGCCGACGGCGACACCCTGACCGGCGTGTTCACCCCCGCGGGCGCCCTGCCTGCGCAGACCCGCTTTTATTTCAACGGCGCGCGGCGCGGCGCTGAAAACGGCGTGTCCTTCGCCCGCGCGTTTTTCTCAATCTGGCTGTCGCCGCAAACGCCCGCCCCCGGGCTGCGCCGCGATCTGTTGGCCCATCTGGACGCGCCGTCCACTCGGCCATGAACGCGCCGCCTGCCGTCTTGCCCGCTGCAGCGGCTGCGCTCACGCCCGCGGCCGTTCCGCTGCACGCCCTGGCGTTGTTGCGCTATGGCGCGCCCAGTCTGGCGTTTGCCTTCGTCGCGCTGCCGCTCTACGTTTATCTGCCGGAGCATTACGCCACGCGTTATGCGGTGCCGCTGGGCTATCTCGGCGGCGTACTGCTGCTCACCCGTTTTGCCGATGCGCTGTTCGACCCCTGGCTGGGGCGGCTGGCCGATCATCTGCTGCGACGCGGCCGGGCCAAACCTGCGCTGCTCGCGGCCTGCGTGCTGATGTTCGCGGGGTTTGCCGCATTGTTCGCCCTGCCCGCGCTGCTTCCCTTTGCTGCGGGCGAATGGCGCTTCACCCTACTGTTCATCACGGCGCTGCTGCTCACCTATCTGGGATTCAGCGCGGCGTCCATCGTGCATCAGGCCTGGGGCGCCACCCTGGGCACCGACGAGACGCAGCTCGCCCGCACCGTGGCCTGGCGTGAGGGGCTCGGGCTGGCCG
>NZ_JBYCKI010000233.1:0-11288 GCF_057473305.1 Thiomonas sp. TH-17 | reverse complement strand
TGCTTGAGCGCGGCGGCAATATGCACGGCAACCAAGGCGGCCAGGGTGTAGTTCAGCGTGGCGTGCACCAGTTCGAGCAGATGCGCCATTGCCGGGTTGGCGGGCAGCAGGTTGGGCAGCGTCCACACGCCCCACCACACCACGGGCACACCGGCCGCCGAACTCAGCGCCCAGCCGCTCAGCGGTATGCAAAGAATCAGCAGATAGAGCAGTTCGTGCATCAGGGCCGCGGCCGCCTGCTGCCAGGGCGCAATGTCGCCGGGCAGCGGCGGCGGGCGATGCGTGAGCCGCCAAGCGATGCGCAGCACCACCAACAGCAGCACGGTGATGCCGAACCATTTGTGCCACGAATACAGCTCGATTTTGCGCACCGAAAGCGGCAGCCCGTGCATATAAAGCCCCAGCGGAAAGAGGCCGAAAATCAACAGGGCAATCAGCCAGTGCAGCAACTGTGCGGTCAGGGTGTAGCGGGCCACTTCGGCAGCCGGGGTGGAGTTCATGTCTTAACCTCCTGAGCGCTTTCATAAGCGCCCGCCTGCTCCAGCGCCTGCCGCAGACTGTGCAAGGCCTGCTGCGAGGCGGTCAGCTCGGCAGCGCTCAGCTTTGAGAACGCCTGCGCCAGATGCGCCCCATGCGCAGGAAACACTTGCTCGAACACTTTCTGCCCCCGCGTCGTCAGCCGCACGATCTGCCCACGGCCATCGCTCGGGTCGGGCAGGCGCTGCACCAAGCCCTTGGCCAGCAGGCGATCGACCACGCCAGTCAGCGTGCCTTTGGTAATCAGGGTCTTGTCGCCCAACTGCTTGGGGTTCATGCCCTCGGTGTTGCCCAGCGTGGCCACCACGTCGAATTGCGCCGGGGTCAACCCCAGGCTTTGCACATGCGCGGCGGAGTAGCGCTCGAACGCCTGATAGGTGCGCACGAGTTCGCGCAGCAAGGGCAGAAAGGGGGGCGAGGAAGTCACGCGGCAGCTCGGAAGCGAAACATGCGGCGCATCTTAGTTCTCATTAGAACTATCTCTGCGCGCAGGGTCATTGCGGCCTCCGCCAAGGCGGCGGGGCAAGGCGCCGCGAGAAAATTTCAGCCGTGCAGGCGTTCGCTGCCGGGGTCGATCTGCGGGCCGCGATAGAGGAAATCGCTGATGTGCACCGTGACCTGCTCGGGCGTGATCAGCACCACGCCGTAGCCGGGCGCTTCGTGGGTGAACAGATCGGTTTCGGTGAGAAAGTCGAGGCCCGACTGATGCGCCGTGGCCGGCAGGGTGGAGAAGGGAATGCCGTGCCAGCTGCCGGAAATGGGGCGGTGGATGTGACCGAAAAACAGGTGGCGGATGTGGCCATACTCCCGCAGCAAAGCGCCGAAAGCGAGGGCGTCATCGGCGACAAGGTTGATCTCGTCGAAGGCGGCAATGCCCACGCCAAACGGCGGGTGATGCATGAACAGGAAGACCGGCGCCGCGTCAGCCTGCGCGCGATCGAGCTGCGCGCGCAACCACTCGATGCGACCGGCATCGAAATAGCCCGCCGATGGACGCCGCTGATCGGCGTCGCCCAGCACCGTATCGAGCAGGATGAAGCGGCCGGCCGAGGTGTCGTGCGTCCACTGCACAAAACCGTTTTCGTCCACCGGCACGTCGGGAAACGCAGCGCGAAAACGGCCCCGGTGATCGTGATTGCCGATCAGCGGCAGCACCGGCATGGGCAGAAAATCCAGACAGTCTCGCAGGCTGGCATAAGCCGCGGCCTCACCCCAATGCGTGAGGTCGCCGGTGACCACGCACAGCTCGGCGTCGGCATGCTGGTGCGCAATGTGCTCGACCGCCGCCTGCAGCCGCGCCAGCGGGTCGATGCCGTAGAGACTGCGGCCCGGCGTGGTGAGATGGGTGTCGGTGAGATGAATGAGTTTCATGGCGTGTCTTTTGCGGGCAGCAGGCGCATGGCATCGGCCTGCCAGCCGATGTGCACTCGGCTGCCGATGGGCAGTTGCTGCGCGGCGCTGGTGGACAGGTCGGACAGCAAACGCTCGCCGCTATCGAGCTCGACGCGCAAGCGCGTGACGGCGCCAAAGAAGGTGCTTTCGCGTACCGTGCCCTGCAGCACCGCATAGCTCGGCGTGCTGCCGTTGAGCGCATGCAACTGAACATCTTCGGGGCGCAGATAGAGATGCAGCTCACCGCTCGTCAGGCCGCGCGCGCGCGGCGCCTGCAGCGGCTTGTCCATCACGGAAATCATGCCCTGCCCGGCATCGAGCAGACGCGCGGGCAGGCGGCTGGAAATGCCGATGAACTGGGCGACGAAAGGATGCTCAGGCTCCTGATAGATCGCCGCCGGCGCGCCGACCTGCACCATGCGACCCTCGAACATCACCGCCACGCGGTCGGAGATGGACAGCGCCTCCTCTTGATCGTGGGTGACGAACACGGTGGTGATGCCGGTCTCGCGCTGAATGCGGCGAATCTCCTCGCGCAACTGCACCCGCACCTTGGCGTCGAGCGCCGACAAAGGCTCGTCGAGCAACAACAGTGTGGGCTGGATGGCCAGCGCACGCGCCAGCGCCACGCGCTGCTGCTGGCCGCCGGAGAGCTGGTGCGGGTACTTGTCGGCATGGGCCGAAAGGCCCACGAGTTCGAGCATCTTGCCCACGCGGCGGGTTTGCTCGGCAGCGTCGATTTTGCGCACCCGCAAGCCGAAGCGCACGTTCTCCGCCGCGGTCATATTGGGAAACAGGCTGTACGCCTGGAACACCATGCCGAGCTGGCGCTGATTGGCAGGCAGCGCGGTGATGTCGCGCCCGTCCACCCGCACACTGCCGCGCTCGGGGTGCTCGAACCCCGCGATGATGCGCAGCAGCGTGGTCTTGCCGCAGCCCGAGGGACCGAGCAGCGAGACAAACTCGCCGCTGCTCAGATTCAGCGAAATGTCGTGCAGCACGGTGCGGTTGCCGTAAAGCTTGGCCACCCCGTTGATTTCAAGCGTCGCCATCAGTGCGCGCCTCCCAGTTGCGCCTGCCCCTTGCCGCGCCCCGACAGCAGCACGCCCAGCATCGCCAGCCAGGTGATGACAAAGCTCAGCAGAGTGAGTGCCGCCGCCTCGGTGGCCGAGGTCTGGCCGACGTAGTTGATATAGACCGCGAAGGTGTTGAACAGCAGCACATTCGCAAAAGTGAACTCGCCCATGACGATGGCGATGGTGAGCAACGCCGCACCCGCCAGCGCACTGGCGAGATTGGGCACCAGCACCCGCAGCAAGAATGTGCCCCAACCCGCGCCCAGGCTGTGCGAAGCCTCGGTGAGGGTGCGCAAATCGAGCGCGCGCATGCCCACGTCGAGTGCTCGGTAGGTGTAGGGCAGCGCCAGAATGACGTAGGGCACCACCAGATAGTTGGGCGTGCCGACAAACCAGTCGGGCCCATGAAACAGCGCGGTGAGCCCGGCCACCAGCACGATGGGCGGCACGACGAAAGGCAGCACCGAAATGAAGTCGAACAGCGGCTTCATGCGCGGGGCACGCAGGTGCATCCAGAACACCGCGGGCACCAGCACCACCAGGCTCAGCGCGATGGTTTCCAGCGCCAGCCGCAGAGACAGCCACAGGCTGCTCCACATCTCGCTTTGGTGCACCAGACTCGCATAGGCGCTGAGGCCGTAGCGGTCGCCGCCTTCCCAGAAGCTGAACACGCCGGTAGCGAACAAGGGCAGCGCGAAATACAGCCCGACGATGAGCAACAACGCCATGCCCGAAACCGGAAGTCGTTGACGAACCGATGCGTTCATCGTCCTCTCCAGCGATTGGCGCGCCGGGCCACCAGCGCGTACAGCAACATCACCACCACCATCACCGCGATCATGCCCAGCGCCAGCGCGGCGCCAGCTTGCGGCTCCAGCATGACGTTGCCTGACAGCACATTGCTGATTTCGATGGGCACCAGGCCGATATTGCCCGAAGTCAGCGCGTAAGGCGTGGCATAGGCCGAAAACGCATTGCCGAACAGCAGCAGGTAGGCCGACAGCAGCGACGGCAAGAGAATCGGCAGGCCCACATGCCGCCAGTACACCCAGGCCCCTGCTCCGAGACTTTCGGCGGCCTCACGCCATTCACGCCGCAGCCCTTCGATGGCCGGGATGATGACAATGATCATCAGCGGAATCTGAAAGTAGCCATACACCAGAATCAAGCCACTCATCGAGTAGAGATTGAAGCCCGAGGCGTACAGATCGACGCCTAAGCTTTTCAGCCAGACCGTCACCATGCCCAGACTACCCAGGGTGGCGATGAAGGCAAACGCCAGCGGCACCCCGGCGAAGTTCGCCGCCACCGCGCTGAACGAGGTGAGCAGAGAACGCAGCCCCTTGGGCGCCTTGGGATGCAGAATGAAATAGGCCGCCAAGCCGCCAAACACCAGCCCGGCCGCGGCCGAAACCGCCGAGAGCACGATGGAGTTGGAAAACGCCTGCACCGTCTGCGGCTGCGCCAGCTCGGCGATATAGCGCAGGGTCAGGCCGTGCGGGTCGATGAGCGCCTGCGCCAGCAAGCGCAACGCGGGCAGCAGCAGAAACACCAGCACATAAAGCAGAAAGGGGCCGATGAACAGCACCGTGCCCCAGTGTCGGCCCAGCCAGCCCGGCAGGCGCACCGGGCGGCTGGCGATTGACGCCCTATCCGCCGGTGCATCAGATGCCTGCCGCATTACACCTTGACCATCTTGGCCCAGTCAGCCTTGAGCACGCCTTGCGCCTTTTCGGTCTGCGCCTTGTCGGCGAACACCACCTCCTTGTAGGCCGCGGCCGGGGGCAGCTCAGCCATGAGCGACTGCGGAATCACGCCGCGCGCCACCATGTCGTTGAAGCGTGCCGGGTGCGCGTAGCCTTCGAGGTAGATGAGCTGGCCGGCGTCGGACATGAGAAACTCTTCCCACAGTTGCGCCGCCTTCAGGTTGGGGGCAAATTTGCTGATGGCCTGGCAGTAGTAGCCGCCGTAGGGCTTGCCGTCCGTCGGGATGATGGTGTCGATCTTGACCTTGCTGGCCTCTTTCTTGGCCTGCGCAATGTTGAGATAGTCCCAGTTGACGACGATGGGCGTCTGGCCCGAAACCAGGCTGGCCGAAGTGGCATCAGACGGGTTGAAGTTACCGGCTTTGGCGAGCTTGGCGAAAAACTCGACGCCGGGCAACATGCTGTCGAGCGAGCCGCCGTTGGCCAGCGACGCCGCGAACACCCCGGCGAACGCAGCGCCAGCGCCCAGCGGGCTGCCGTTGAGCGCCACCATGCCCTTGTATTCCGGCTTGAGCAGATCGGCCCAGGTTTGCGGCGCGTTTTTCACCACATTGCGGTTCACGCCGAAAGACACCACGCCGAAGTAGTCGCCCCACCACAGCCCGCCGGCATCTTTCATGTTGTCGGGAATGCTGGCCCAGGTCGCCACCTTGTAGGGCTGGAACAGACCTTCCTGCACCCCGGCCAGCGCGAAGGCGGGGCCCACGTCCACCACGTCCGGCCCGCGGCTCTGGCCCTTGAGCGACTTGATCGCCTGCAGTTCCTGCGCCGAGCTGGCGTCGGGAGAGGCGCTGTTGACCTTGATGCCGTACATCTTGGAGAACTCGGCAATCATCTTGCCGTAGTTGGCCCAGTCCGGCGGCAGCGCGATGACATTGAGCTTGCCCTCGGCCTTGGCCGCGGCGATCAGCGCCTTGTCAGCGGGCGCGGCGGCAGCGGCAAACGCATTGCCGACAAAACCCGGAATGAGGGCCGAACCCAGGCTGGCACCCGCAGCACCGGCGGTGAGTTTGAGGAAATGACGGCGGGAATCGTGCGAACGGTTGGTCATGAGTGACTCCAGGTTGTATTGGATAAAGCTCAATTTGCGTAGAGCCGAAAAGCAGCTCGTGATTCTGCTCCAAAATTGTTGCAGGTGGGCTGGCGTTTTCATTGGTGTGACACCACCACCTGACCTCCCAATGATCGCCCCCTACCATCTCGACATGAACAGCGCCGCTATTTTTTCGCCCCCTTCCAGCCTCACGTGCGACGTGCTGGTCGTCGGCGGCGGCATCAATGGGGCGGGCATTGCACGCGATCTGGCCGGGCGCGGCCTCAAGGTGGTGCTGTGCGAGCGCGACGACCTTGCGGCACACACCTCCTCTTCCTCCACCAAGCTGATTCACGGCGGCCTGCGCTATCTGGAGTATTACGAGTTCGGCCTGGTGCGCAAGGCCTTGCAGGAGCGCGAGGTGCTGTTGCGCAGCGCGCCGCACCTGATGTGGCCGCTGCGCTTTGTCATGCCGCACGCGCCGGCCATGCGCCCGGCCTGGATGATCCGCGCCGGGCTTTTTCTCTACGACCATCTGGCGCGGCGCGAGTGGCTGCCGGGTTCAGGCAGCATCGATCTGCGCACCCATGCCGCGGGCGCTCCGCTGAAGGCTGAATACACCCGCGGCTTCATTTATTCCGACGGCTGGGTGGACGACGCCCGGCTGGTCACCCTGTGCGCGGTCGATGCCGCTGAACGCGGCGCCACCGTGCTCACCCGCACCGCCTGCACCTCCGCCACACGCCACGGCACGGGCTGGCAAGCCACCCTGCGCGATGCCGCCGGTCGCGAGCAGCGGGTGAGCGCCCGCGCCCTGGTCAACGCGGCAGGCCCGTGGGCCGAGCAACTGCTCAAGCGCACGGTGCACAACGCCGACGGGCAGCCGCCGCACGAGCGCCGCTCGCTGCGGCTGGTGCGCGGCAGCCACATCGTCGTGCCGCGCCTGTTCGATCATCCGCACGCCTACATCTTCCAGGCGGGCGATGGCCGCATCGTGTTCGCCATTCCTTACGAACGCGACTTCACCCTGATCGGCACGACCGATGTCGAAGTGTCCGACCCCAGCGGCGCCGAGACCTGCAGCGAGGCCGAAGCCGCGTATCTCTGCGCCGAAGTCAACCGCTACTTCCGCACCGAGTTGCGGCCCGAGCAGACCGTCTGGCGCTACGCCGGCGTGCGCCCTTTGCTAGAAGATCACGCCGGCGATGCCAAGGCCGCGACCCGCGACTACAAGCTCGAACTCGACCGCGACGGCGCGCCGCTGCTCACCGTCTGGGGCGGCAAGATCACCACCTTTCGCAAACTCGCCGAACAGGCCGCCGACCAGCTCTGCGCCGCCCTCGGCGAAGCACGCCCGGCGTGGACGCACAACGCCCTCCTTCCCGGTGGCGATCTGTCGGGCTGGATCGGCCCCGCGCAGCGCCCCGACACCGACTTTGCCCGCTTTGTTCAAGTCGTGCAGCAACGCTACCCGTGGCTGCCGCCCGAACTGGCCCGACGCCTGGCCCGCGCCTACGGCAGCCGCATCGACCGCGTGCTACGCGCCGCCGGTGGCCAGACCGCAGCGCAACTGCAAGACCTCGGCGCCGAGATCGCCCCCGGCTTGTTCGAAGCCGAGCTGCGCTATTTGCGCGACACCGAATGGGCCGCCAGCGCCGACGATGTGCTTTGGCGCCGCAGCAAACTCGGTTTGCACCTGCTCGCCGACCACTCGGCCTCGCCCCAGTCTCAAGCCGTATCCGACTGGTTCGCCAGCCGCTGATTGCGCGCCGCGCCGTCGCGCGTGCAAATACCCGCCTGGGTATAGGGGCAACACGTCTCGTTACCCCTGGCGCTTGATCTAAGTCAGACAATTTCTTTAACTTTCAGAAATTACTGAAACTTCGATCAGACCAAACTCATGCAACTCCCGGAACTCACCCAGCGCTTCGTGCTGCACTTTGGCGAAATGGGCAGCCGCTGGGGCATCAACCGCACTGTCGGCCAGATTTATGCCCTGCTGTTCGTCAGCGAGCGCCCGCTCAATGCCGACGAAATCGCCGCCGCGCTCGATTTTTCGCGCTCCAACGTCAGCATGGGGCTCAAGGAACTGGGCGCCTGGAACTTGGTGCGCATGCAGCACCTGCCCGGCGACCGGCGCGATTATTTCTCCGCGCCAGAAGACGTGTGGGCCATTTTTCGCACCCTGGCCGAAGAGCGCCGCAAGCGCGAAATCGACCCCACCCTGTCCATGCTGCGCGACGCCCTGCTGTCTCAGCCCGAGGGCGCTTCCGAGCAATACGCGCAGCAGCGCATGCGCGAAATGCACGATCTCATCGAACTGGCCACGCAGTGGTTCGACGACATTCAGCGCATGCCCAGCGAAGACGTGCGCCAGCTCATGCAACTGGGCGGCGCGGTGCAAAAGCTGATCGCCCTCAAAAGCCGCGTCAAGCAGGTCGCCACGCGCAGGCGGGGCGACAAAGCCGCCGCGCTGCAAGTGGTGGAGAACTGAGATGTGCAACGTCGCCTGCTGGACCTTGCGCATTGATCTGCCGCCGCCGCAGGGCGTCACCCCGCTGTAACGCTTCCCGCTTATCGTTGGCTCAACCTGCCGCCTTGCGCGGCCCGACACGCCAACCGACATCTCACCGCTTCAGGAGTGCATCATGGATTGGCTTCAAAACCCCGAGTTCCTCGCTCGGGTGCAGTTCGGCTTCATTGCGATGTTCCACATCATGTGGCCGCCCCTCACCATCGGGCTGGCGTTGGTGCTGTTCGGCATGGAAGCCGCATGGGTGAAAACCAAAAACGTCTTCTACTTCCACCAGGTCAAGTTCTGGACCAAGCTGTTCCTCATCAACTTCGGCGTGGGCGTGATCAGCGGCATTCCGATGGAGTTTTCCTTCGGCACCAACTGGGGGCCGTTCTCCACCTCGGCGGGCGACTTCATGGGCAACATTCTCGGCTTCGAGACGGCCATGGCCTTCATGCTCGAAGCCGGGTTTCTCGGCATCATGCTGTTCGGCTGGGGCCGCGTCGGCCCCAAGATGCACCTGTTCGCCACCAGCATGGTGGCCTTTGGCAGCACCCTGTCGGCCTTCTGGATCATGGTGGCCAACTCGTGGATGCAAACCCCCGCCGGGGTGAAGCTGGTGGACGGCAAATTTGCCATCACCAACTGGTTCGACGCGGTGTTCAACCCCGATCTGCCCTATGGCTTCGGCCATATGTTCACCGCTGCAATCGAACTCAGCCTGGTCGTCATGGCTGGGGTGAGCGCGTATTACCTGCTCAAAAAACGCCATGTCGATTTTTTCCGCCCGGCGTTCAAGTGGGCCGTGATCGCACTGCTCATCGTCGCTCCGCTGCAGATTTTCATTGGCGATTCTGCTGGCAGTCTGTTGGCCAAAACCCAGCCCGCCAAGCTCGCCGCCATCGAGGCGCACTGGCATACCAACAAGCCCGGCGAGGGCGCACCTTGGGCGCTGCTGGCCATTCCCAACCAGGCCGAGCAGAAAAACGACTGGGCGCTGGAGATCCCCGATGGCCTGAGCATGATCGTCACCAAAACCATGACCGGCAAAGTCGTCGGTCTGGATCACTTCAAGCCCGACGACCAGCCGCCCGTGTGGATTCCGTTTTACGCCTTTCGCGTCATGGTGGCCGCCGGGGTGTTTGTCGCCTTCATGGCCTTCTGGACGCTGTGGATGCTGTGGCGCAAACGTGACCGCATGACCGCGGCGCGCATCAGCGAAAACAAATGGCTGCTGCGGGGCTGGCTGCTCGCGGTACCCGCCATCTACGCCGCGGTTGAAGCCGGTTGGATGACCCGCGAAGTGGGCCGCCAGCCGTGGATCGTCTACGGCATGATGCGCACCAGCCAAGGCGTGAGCAACCTGCCGGCCGACACCGTGCTGTGGTCACTCGCCATGTACATGCTGTTCTACGGCGTGATCGGCGTCGCCGCCTTCGTCTTTGCCGCTCGCATGATCCGCAAAGGGCCTAGCTTCGAAGACCCGCCCGGCGCACCCGGCCAAGGCGGCAAGCCGGAACACGCCGCCGCGCCCAAGCACGTTCCCTTCACCCCACCCGTCGCGCCGGTCTCAGCCAGCGCCAAGCTCGCCGTGAAAGGAGGGCAGTGAGATGGACTTCAGCAACCCGCAAGAACTGCACCACGTTCTGGCCACCGTGTGGTTCCTCATCATCGGCCTGTTCATGGTGTTTTATGTGGTGCTCGACGGCTTCGACCTCGGCGTGGGCGTGCTCTCGCTGTTCGTCGGCGAGCGCCGCCGCAAAGTGATGATGGCCAGCCTGGGCAGCATCTGGGACGCCAACGAAACCTGGCTCGTCGTCATCGGCGGCACCCTGTTCGGCGCCTTTCCGCTGGCCTACGGCACCGTGCTGCATGGGCTCTACATTCCCATCATCCTCATGCTGCTGGGTTTCATGATGCGCGGCGTGTCGTTCGAGTTTCACGAACTCTCCGAACGCAAAGCCTTCTGGGGCGCCATGTTCGGCCTCGGCAGCCTGCTGGCCACCATCGCCCAAGGGTTTGCGCTCGGCGGCCTGCTCAATGGCGTCAAGGTGGTGAACGGCGTGTATGTAGGTAGCGTGTGGGACTGGCTCTCGCCCTTCAGCGTCATCGTGGTGCTCGGCGTGGTGGCCGGTTACGCCATGCTCGGCTCGACCTACCTCATCATCAAGACCAAGGATGAGATTCAGGCCGGGTGCTACCAGCGCGGCCAGTTGCTCGCCTGGATCATGCTCGCCGTCGGCGCCGTGGTCACGGTGTGGACGCCACTGCAATTCCCGCAGATCTTCGCCCGCTGGCTCACCACCCCCAACATCTACTTCTTCGCCGTACTGCCCGCGCTGGCCTTACTCAGCTTCGTCATGCTGCTGCGCGCCCTCAAGCGGCAGGCCGAAGTGGCGCCGTTTGTCTGGACCATGCTGATCTTCCTGTTCTCCTTCGCCGGACTGGCCGCCACCTGGTTTCCGTACATCGTGCCCGGCTCCGTCACCATCGACCAGGCTGCCTCAGACAGCAGCACCCTCGTGTTCATGCTCATCGGCATCGGCATGCTCATCCCGGTGATGATTACCTACAACGTCTACCAATACATCGTCTTCCGCGGAAAAATCGACCCGGACGCGGAGCATGCCTATTGAGCCAAACCACTTCCGGGTCAGGTTGGGTACATTCGCGCCAATTGCCATCAATCCAGCCCTGCCCCTCGTCTTTGCGTTACTCCGCTCGAGCGAGGGGTGCCATGCTCGTTACCTATCCCATATGCCCGCGTCGTACATGAGCCGCATGGTGTAGTTGACTTGCAGGGTCTGATTGCCGCCGCATGTGACCTCGGTCGTTTTTCCGTCCGGTGCCTCGACAATGATGGAAGACCCGCCCCTAACAGGCTGCTGAAATACTTCCGTCTGCAGTCCACGGCACCGGCGTGTGAGCCGTTATGCAGTGAGCCCCCTCAGATCTACTGGAGACCCGAG
>NZ_JBYCKI010000232.1:0-8283 GCF_057473305.1 Thiomonas sp. TH-17 | reverse complement strand
CGGCATGTCGCTCATCAGTGTGCTGGTCGCCATCGTCATTTTCGGCCTGGGGATGCTGTCGATCGCATCGCTCTATAGCCTGGCCGTACCGGCACAGACCGCCAACCAGGAAACGCTGGACACCGCGGCTTTCGGCAACCAGTTCTGGGCCATTCTGCAGGCCAACCCGCAAGTTGTGTCGCAGCTCGGCGCGGGCACCACGCAAACTTACACCAGCGCCAGCAGCAGCGCGCCCACCGCCCTGCAACCGTGGCTGTCCAATATTTTCAACAGCCCATCCATGATGCTTCCCGGCGCCAAGGTCACCATCACCACCGGAGCGGGCGCCGAGGGCAACCCCTGCGACGTGAGCAACCCCAATGCCCCGCTGTGCGGCGTCAGGCTGAACTTTGCCTGGAACGGCAAACGCAGCCAGACCTATCAATACCAGGTGGGATTCTGATATGCGACACCTTCACGCACCGACCTACCGCCCCACTGCCCGCCGCCAAAGCGGCCTGAGCCTCATCGAGCTGATGGTGGCTTTGGTCATCGGCCTGATCTTCTCCATCGCCGTGTTGCTGGTGCAGTCGTCCCTCACCAAGCAGAACGTCCAGATGAGCGACGTGATGCAGCGCGACACACAGACCCGCGCCGCACTCGATCTCATCAGCCGCGATCTGTCCAACGCCGGGTTCATGTTCGACGGGGTGCAAGCGCCTTGCGCCGCGCGTCTGGCCTTCGACAGCGCCGTACAAAGCACCCCGTTCTTTCAGTACCCGGTGTCCGCGATCACGCAGACCGCCAACACCACGCTCCCCACTGCCACGGCGCCCACGCCAGCACCGCCCCAGCCCACCTACGTTCCTGCGGGCGGTGCGACTCAGATGATTTCCATCACCGGCGCGACAAGCGCCCGCATCAGCCCCACGGGCGGCAACCCCACCACCTTCGTGGTGCAGAACACCGTGGCCACCAGCAAGACAGCCAACGCGGTGCAAGACTCCACCCTGCCGCTGGGCAGCATCACGGGCATCAGCGCTGGCGATTCTGCGCTGCTGCGCATGCCGCTGAACCAAGCCATCGTGTGTTTTCGCGTACCGGTGGCTGCGGTGGACACCACCACCGTTCCGCCCACCCTCACCAGCCTGAACACCCTGTTCCCCGGAAACGCCTACAGCGGCTTCGACAATGCGCTGCAAGCCGCCAAACTGTTTCCCACCGGGGTGTCGCAATTGACGAACGCCAACCTCGCGCAGGCCCGGCTGACGGATGACGGCCCCGCAAGCAGCAGTCCGCTGCAGACCGAGGTGTATTACGTCGCCAATGACGCCAACAAGGCCAGCGGCGGCACTCTCCCCATGCTGATGCGGGCCACGATCAACGCGGCCAATGATCAGATGATCGGCGCCCCGCTGCCGCTGGCCGCTGGGGTAGTGAGCCTGCAGGCCCTGTTCGGCGTGGACGAAACCAACAGCGGCGCAGTGACCAACTACCTCAAATGGAGCAATGTGGTCAGCGGCGGCTACGCCAATGATGTACGCAGCGTGCTCTTCGCCGTGGTCAGCCGCACCCTGCACAGCGATCCAGACAACCCGACGGTAAGCAGCGTCGCCGTGCCCAGCCCCATGACCGGCGCAGGCAACGACGCCTTCGCCGCCTATGCCCCCTCAGCAGCCGAGCAGCGCAATCGCTTCTCGGTCGTCGAATCCGAATTCGCCCTGCGCAACGCACTATGGCCGCACTGACCCCCTCTATCGCGCGGCAGCCGCGCACATTCCAGCCGCAGCAGGGCTATGTGCTGCTGCTCACCCTCATCACCCTGGTGGTGCTGTTGTTCGGCGTGCTGTTCACCATGCGCGGCACGCTGTTCCAGGGCGTGATGACAGGCAACACCGTGCAACGGCAGAAAGACGTGCAGGTCGGCGACCTGGCGCTGCGCCAGGTACAGCAAGCGCTGATTGCCACCGTACAGGGCGCGGGCAACCATGTGCTTGATGTAGCCGCCAGCGGGCAGCCCTGGTACTACGCCCCAACAGTGGCCCCCGCCACACCGGCCAGCGCCGTGCCCGGCGCAAGCGGCCCCTATGCCAGCTTCTGGACCACCTGCGGCAGCAACAATCAATGCGCGCCGCTATCGAGCATGGTTTCGGTGCTCAATCCGGCACCGCCTGCCATCAACGACGCCAGCGGCCAGCCTTACCGGGTGCTGGTCAGCGTCTGGCCCACCAACCGGCCGGTCAACGCCTATGCCTGCGGCACCACCGGCTACACCGCGAGTTACTACGCCGTATTCCTGCACATTGCCGAGGCAAGCGGGAGCACGGCCATCAACACCCAATCCGTCATCAAACTGTGCACGACATGAACACGCCCAAGATCCGTCGATTCATCGCGCTGCTCACCAGCAGCGCCCTGGTGCTTTCGCCCTGGGCGGCTGTTCCCGCCCACGCCGGTCTGGCAACCAGCATCTCCCAAACCCAACCGCGCCCGCAGGTGGTGATTGCCATCGGCAATTCTCAGTCGATGGATGGCGACCTCAGCGGCGCCATCATGACCGGCTCGGGCAATCTCTCCAGCGGCCTGACCAGCCTCTACAACAGCAGTTCGCCGGTGAACTACTCGGTGCCTGCGGGTTTCACACCCCCCATGACGCCGTCCTCGGCCCCCTCCGCGCCCTACACCTACCAAAACAGCAGCGGCACCCTGATCGACAACGGTGCCAGCCGCCTGAACGTGGCCAAGGCCGGTCTCTCCTCGGTGCTCAGCCAGTATCTTCCCAGCATGGACTTTGCGCTCGAAGACTATTCAACTTCGGGGACGAGCCGTTACACCACCTGGGTGTATTACATGTCACCGAGCGGCGGTTTCACTTTCGCCAACAGTCTGCCGACACACGGTTTCACCAGTTATGCGGCCTACCAGGGCTTTGTTGCAGCAAGTCCGAATGCTTCCCCCGCACCGACGCGCTGGGTCAATAACCCCTGTTACAAGTACGGCTCAGCCTCATCCTCGGTCAAGAGCTACTGCACCAGTCTGTCGAAATCCAGCTTGTATGGCAGCAGCACCAGCGCGGCGGCCAGCACGCTCTCAGGTAATCAATACATGCAGATCGGCGCGTCTAGCGACGACCCAGACGTAAATGACGTGTTGTATGCAGGCGGATTGTCGGGGCTGTTCGTTGCGTATAACGGGCCCAATCCCGCCACGCCCTACCCACCCAACTTCAGCCTGAGCAACTACAACAATGGGTCGATCTACGTTTCCTACAGCAACACCTCGCCCGACAACGGTGACTTCGGCACCAGCCCGACCAACGCGGGTTATGTGCCCTACTCCCCGCAGGTCGTGTATGCGCAGCGCGGTTTCGGCTACTACGTGCAAAGCCTCAACGCAACCAGCGGCAACCAGGTCGTTTCCATGACCAATCTGGGCTCCAACCCCAGCGCCACAGCAGTGAGTACGGCACTGACGCCCTTCACCACAGCGTTGAAGCCAGAGACCAACAATTCATCGTCCAGCGAGATCAAGGCGCTGGCCTATCAGTCGCCCACGGCGGGGCTGGTGCAGGGCGCGGGCAATGTGTTGAGCAATCTCACCGCCTCCTGCGCAGGTCAATACGTCATTCTGGTGACGGATGGTCTGCCGACGATGGACTTGAGCGGCAACAACTGGCCGCCGCTGGGCAGCGCTGCGGGACAGGGCTATGGGGTCAACGCCGCGTTCTATGGAGTTGCCGGCAATGCCGCTCACGGCATCAACGACGACAGCGGCAACGTTCCCAGCGGTCAGACCCAGGGTGGCTTGGACAGCAGCAAGACCAACGACCAAGCGCTGATCGACACCATCACTGCCATCCAGACGCTAAACAAAAATGGCATCAAGACCTATGTCGTCGGCCTGGGCGCGGGTGTGGACGCCACCGCCAATCCAGCGGCTTACGCAGCGCTCAATGCAATGGCGATCGCGGGTGGCACGGGGCAGGAATATCCGGCCAACAACATTCCTGCTTTCAACGCGGCGATCAACAGCATTGCCGCGCAGATTTTCCAAAGTGTTGCGATCAGCGCGCCCATCGCGCCGAGCAGCGTGCAGGGCGGCACCCTGGTCTACAGCGCCACCAGCAACAATGTGCCCGGCGCCATTGCCGGCCATGTGAAGGCCTACGGCACGGTGACCACCGCACAGTCCACCGTGGCAACCCCGGTGGGCACGGCAAGCGGCCCGGCCAAGTGGGATGCAGGCGATGACACGCTTATGTCTGCAACCATGCGCAAGGCCAAGCTGTACTCCACGGCCGTGTCAACCTTGAGCAACCCGCCGCCCGGCTCGGGGCCAGTGGCGAACCTCGCGGACATGGGAACCAGCACCAATGCGGCCTACGACGCAAGCGCCTTCGCCTTGAGAGCGACCACCTGCGTGCCCAACATCGCCACCGAAGTGGCCTACACCCTCGACCCCTCCTTCAATACTTCGGGGGACGACACTCAGCCGCAATACGGCAGCCTGGGCTTTCCGACCGGCGTGAACGGTTGCTCGTATCTGGCCGGGCGGCAGCTCAACTGGATGCTCGGCAGCATGAGCCCGAACGACCAGACCAGCTATCTGGGCGCCCCCGGGACGGCGGCATTCACCACCCTGTCGGGCTATGTGCCTTTCGCCGTAAACAACAAGGGAAGAGAAAAGCTGGTGCTGTTCACCAGCAATGACGGCTTTCTCTATGCGGCCGACGCCACTACCGGCGGTCTGGTGTGGGGCTGGATGCCCCGGCCCTTCCTCTCGCAGTTGCAGAACTACCCCCAGTTCCAGACTGCGCAAAACTTCGACGGGGGCTACACCCTGACCGACGCGGTCGATACCGCGACCAACGCCCAAGCCAGCGACTGGGCCAGCTATGTGGTCGGCACCGCGCAGGGCGGCGGCTATCACTACGCGCTCAAGCTCAGCAGCAACAACGGCAGCACGGTCACTACGCCCCCATCACCGCAGTCTGTGGCCTGGGCGATCAACGTGCCGGGCGGCACCTCGCCACAGCAGCAGGCCCCGCTGGTCGTCACGGTGGGCGGCATGCAGTACGCAGTGTTCGTGGTGAACACCACCAGCGGCAGCGGCAGCACCAAGACCACGACCAGCAAGCTGTACGAGATCAACGTCGCCACCGGGCAGCCCGCCAGCGGCACGGTGCTTTCCGCCGCCCTGCCCTTCGTCCCTAACAGTTCGATGTCTTACGACACTGACAGCGGCACGCTGTGGATGGGTGACAGCAACGGCGGCGTCTGGAGCCTGAACCTTTCCGGCACGGCCCCCAATGATGTGATTGGCGCGCTGCAGGTCGCCACCACCAGCCCGCAGCAACCGCTGAACTATGTGGGCTACTACGAGATCAACGGCCTGCCTTATGTGTGGGCTGCCTCGCAGACCGAAATCAGCGTGTTCGCCCTGTCGGGCGCAACCTCGCAGCTTCTTTGGGCCAGCGACGGCAGCAGCGGCTATCAGTCCAGCGGCGGCAGCCTGCAGGCGGTATCCAGCAGCGTGGTCATGCCTTTGCAGTCGGGTGGACAGATCTCCGCATCGCCTGCTGTGGCCAACGGTCTGCTGGTCGTACCCGTATATTTGCCTCCCAGCGCCACGAGTTGCGGCGTCGGGGTGGGCTACTACGACCTGTTCGATTTGGTCAGCGGCGGAAAACCGAAAATCAACGTCACTTACAAGGGCAACAGCGTCGCCTCGGGGGTGATCAGCCTGGGTTCGGGTATTCCCCTGTCGCCCTCGCTCTTCGTCAGCAGCAATGGCGCGGGTTTCTACCCCTACACCACGGCCAATGTGCCCGACCCGAACGGCAATCCTCCGCCCATCACCCCGGTCACGCTGGGCGGCAGCGTGATGAACAAACCCATCGCCTGGCGCCAATACTGACCGGAAAAGGGCCGCCAAACCGGCTGCGCTTTGTGGGTTTTCCTCCACAGCGCGCCGCCGGTTTGTGCTGCATTTCACAAAACCGGCCGCTTGCTGAAGCGCGGCCCTTGTTGCGGGCTGCGTGGCGGCGCTACAAAGCGGGCATGATCCTGTCCATCTCCTGCTCCTGCACGCCCAGCAAGCGCTCGCGCGGCTTTACCCTGCTGGAGCTGATGATGGCCATCGCCCTGGTGGGCGTGCTCACGGCCATTGCCCTGCCGATTTACAGCGGCTACCGGCTCAAGGTTGAAAATGCACAGGCGCAGCAAGATGTGGTGTCCATCTCTGCGGCCATCCAGAGTTACTGGGTTTACAACCGCGCGCTGCCCAACTCCCTGGCTGACATTGGCATGGCGGGCAAGCTCGACCCCTGGGGCCACGCTTATGTTTACTACAACATCGAGGAAAACGGCAAAGGCCACGCGCGCAAGGACAAGGCGCTCAACCCCATCAACACCGATTTCGATCTCTACAGCATGGGTGCAAACGGGCAGACCAAATCGCAGATCAGCAACAAGGTCAGCCTCGATGACATCATTCGCGCCAACAACGGCGCGTATATCGGCCTGGCCGCCAATTACTGAGCCCGTGGTCTGCGCCTCTGACTTCCCCTGCGGCGCTGCGCCGCGTTGTCGTTGAGCGGCGATGCGTCCGCCGCGCCTGTCCGCCTGGTTTTCCGGCAGCCGTCTGAGGCGCCAGTTGTTTGCGTTGTTTGTCGTTGCGGCACTGGTGCCGCTGGCGCTGTCGGACTGGTTGTCGAGCACGGCGGTCAATACGGTCGCGCGGCAGCTCAATGTGCAGAGCCAGCAGCGCATGACCCGGCAGGTGAGCCGTCAGGTGTTCGACCGTTTGCTCACGGCGAAAACCTTGCTGCTAGCCCTGCCGCCTTCCGCACCGCCGTCTGACGCGCGGCCACCGGGCCTGGGGCAGGCGTTTGACGCGCTGCTGCTGCAAACACCTCAGGGCAAGCCGGAATGGGCCTCCGCCAACGCCGCCAATCTGTGGCGCAACTGGCAGCGCGCCTTCCCCGCCATCCCGCCGGTTCAACCCCTCATGGATGCCAGCGCCGGTTTGACGCAGGTATTGTTGCGCACGCACAGCGCCAAAGGCGAGCCGACACGGGTCTACCTGGCCGCTTTGCAAAATGGGCAGCCGCGGTGGATTGCAGAACTCAACCCGCAATTCCTCTGGGGCCCGGTACATGATGCGATGGATGGCGGCGTGTGGAGCGTGCGCGATGTCGAAGGCGCCTCACTTTACCCCGTTGCCAACGTCACCGCGCCTGCTGCCCCGCGCGGCACGGCGGCCGACTCGGTGTTTCGCTTTCAGCTCTTTCTCGGCGGCGAGTTTGGCGCGCCAGACTGGCTGTTCATTCAACAAGCGCCGCCGCCCCGCGTGAGTTGGCTGGGCTGGCCGCTGGCGGTGTGGCTGGGCCTGGTGGCGGCGGCCACGCTGCTGCTGATCGCCCTGCTCGCGCAGCGGCAAATTCGCCGCACGCTGGTGCCGCTGGAACAACTCACCGCGGGCACACGCAGCCTGGCCGCCGGCGACAACAGCGCACGCGTGCAAGTGCACAGCCAAGACGAGTTCGGCGTGCTGGCCGGTGCGTTCAACGACATGGCCGCCAAGATCGGCGCGCAGTTTCATGCGCTCGAAGGGCTGGCCGCGATGGACCGCGACATTCTCTCGGGCGCTTCGGTGGACAGCCTGGCCCGGCGCGTGCTCGATCAGCTCGAAGGGCTCTACCCCATGGCCAGCGCCGCGGTGATCTGGCAGAAAGAGCCGCAGAATTTCCGCCGCGCCGTGCTGTGGCACGACGGCAAGACACACAAAACCGTGTTCGACGTGCGCGATGTGGCCTGCGATGCGACCGCCCAGTACCAGTGGTCAGGGCTGCAAGGCGACCGGCAGTTTCAGATCAACAGTCTGGGCGAAGATACCCTGCGCGACGCCCCCTGCCTGCGCAGCCTCATGCCCCCTGCGGACGGCTGGATGGCGCTGCTGCCGCTGCGGCAGGGCGAAGCGGTGCAGGCGCTCATCGCTCTCGGCCTGCCTGCCGAGCCCGTCGCGAGCGAGTTGCAACCCGCCGCCGAAGTGCGCGATCGCCTGGCCGTGGGTCTGGCCGCGCAAGACCGCGAACGGGCGCTGGTGCATCAAGCCACGCACGACAGCCTTACCGGCCTGCTCAACCGCCACGGCCTGCATGAAAAGCTCGACGCCCTGCTGACGCCCGCCCAGGCCGCCGCCCCGCTGGCCTTGCTCTACATCGACCTCGACAACTTCAAGGAAGTCAACGACAGCCGCGGCCATGCTGCGGGCGACGCGCTGCTGTGCCAGGCCAGCGAGCGG
>NZ_JBYCKI010000231.1:0-9172 GCF_057473305.1 Thiomonas sp. TH-17 | reverse complement strand
GTCTGCGGGTCGGCGAGGCCATGCGCGGCGTAGTGCGCCGCCATCGGCTCGCCGCCGATGGTCATGCAGCCGCGCGCCGCCATGCACGAGACGGCATAGTCGGTCGCGCTCATCCACAGCAGGCAATTCCAGCGCGCGGTGAGCCAGTGCGCCAGCCCGACGTGGTCTGGGTGCATGTGCGTGACGACCACGCGCAGCACCGGCAGGCCGCCCAGCTGCGTGGCGAACACCTGCTCCCACGCCGCGCGGGTGGGCGGGGAGTCGATGCCGCAATCCACAATCGTCCAGCCGCGCACGCCGTCGAGGGTGTCTTCCAGCAGCCAGAGGTTGATGTGGTTCAGCGCGAAGGGCAGCCCCATGCGCAGCCAGCGCAACCCCGGTGCCCGCTCGATGCTTTCTCCCGATGCGGGCGTCGTCTCTCCAAAGGGGTAGCGGATGGCATCGGTGGCGGGCTGGGCAGACATGGTGGGCGGATTCAAAAGGTTGGGAGAGTGATGGCGCAAACTACACTTGACGTTAACGTCAACTGGAGCCGAGTATAGGCACGCATGAAAAAAATCGCTGCTGCACCCGCCGCCCCCACTTTCACCATTGGCGAACTCGCCCGCGAGTTCGACCTCACCACCCGCGCCATCCGCTTTTACGAAGAAGCCGGCCTGCTCAGCCCGCAGCGCGAGGGTCGGCTGCGCGTCTATACCCAGGGCGACCGCACGCGGCTGAAACTCACCCAGCGCGGCAAACGGCTGGGCCTGAGCCTGGCGGAGATCAAGGAACTGGTGATGATGTACGAGTCGCCGCGCGACACCGCACCGCAACTGCGCCGCTACCTCGAAGTGCTGGCCGCGCACCGCGCCGACATTGAGAGCCGCATGGCCGATCTCAAGGCGACGCTGGAGGAGATTCGGGCCTACGAGACTGAGGCGCGGGGGCTACTCAAGAAGCAGGGCGGGTGAGGTGGGCGCTGGGTGAGTCACTATTCACGTTGACGTAAACGGAAGGTAAGATCACCGTGAATCTGCCCACAGAGCAGCCCCAACGGAGACTTTTACCATCATGACCACCGCCCCCGCCGTTCTATCGCCTGCGCAGGAGGCGGCCACTCGCCAGAGCTTTGCCCGCCAAGACTTGACGGCCGCACTGGGGACGGCGCCGAGACAGTTTGCGCGGTGATGCAGCAGACCATCGCGCCAGTGCCCAAACGGTATTGAAATCGCGTCGAAACAACGCATCGAAACACGCAAGCGAGGAGACCCCATGCAACTACCTGGACTGGACTTCCAACTTGGCGAAGACATCGCCGCTCTGCGCGAGGCCGTGCGCGATTTTGCCGAGCAAGAAATTGCCCCGCGCGCGGCCGAGATCGACCGCACCGATCAGTTTCCGATGGATCTGTGGCGCAAATTTGGCGACCTGGGCCTGCTGGGCGTCACCGTGCCCGAGGCCGATGGCGGCACGGGCATGGGTTATCTGGCGCATATGGTGGCGATGGAGGAAATATCGCGCGCCAGCGCTTCTGTGGCTTTGAGCTACGGCGCGCATTCCAACCTGTGCGTCAACCAGATCCGCCGCAACGGCAGCGCCGCGCAGAAGGCGAAGTACCTGCCCAAGCTGCTCAGCGGCGAGCATGTGGGCGCGCTGGCCATGAGCGAGCCGGGCGCCGGCAGCGACGTGGTGAGCATGAAGCTGCGCGCCGACCAGCAAGGTGATGCCTTTGTTCTCAACGGCAGCAAGATGTGGATTACCAACGGGCCGGACGCCGACGTTCTCGTGGTCTACGCCAAGACCGATCCGGCCGCGGGCTCCAAGGGCATCACCGCCTTTCTGGTGGAGAAGGGCTTCAAGGGCTTCTCGGTGGCGCAGAAGCTCGACAAGCTGGGTATGCGCGGCAGCCATACCGGCGAGCTGGTGTTTCAGGATTGCGAGGTGCCCGCAGAGAACGTGCTGGGCCATTTGAACGGCGGCGTCAAAGTGCTGATGAGCGGCCTGGATTACGAGCGCGCGGTGCTCGCCGCCGGGCCGGTCGGCATCATGCAGGCGGTGATGGACAGCGTGGTGCCCTATGTGCACGAGCGCAAGCAATTCGGCCAGAGCATCGGCGAGTTCCAGCTCATCCAGGGCAAGCTGGCCGATATGTATACCGTGCTGCAAGCCGCCCGCAGCCTGCTTTACACCGTGGGCAAGAACCTCGATGCGCTGGGCGACGGCCACGCCCGCTCGGTGCGAAAAGATTGTGCGGCCGTGATTCTGTGGTGCGCCGAAAAGGCCACCTGGATGGCGGGCGAGGGCATCCAGATTTTTGGTGGCAACGGCTACATCAACGACTACCCGCTGGGCCGACTGTGGCGCGACGCCAAGCTGTACGAGATCGGCGCGGGCACCAGCGAAATCCGCCGCATGCTGATCGGCCGCGAACTGTTCGCGCAAACGGCGTGAGGCCGTGAAGCGGGATGGCGAACCGGGCTGAGCGACTGATGCCGCTATTGATGCGGTTACCGATGCGCTTTTTCCGGCATTTGCAAACCCACGGCGTCGAGCACCGCGTCCAGCCGCTGCACGGCGGCGGGCACGTCCGTCCATTTGTCCAGCCCGAACAGACCGAGGCGAAAGCTCATGTAGTCGGCCGGTTCGTCGCAGGCCAGCGGTACACCGGCGGCAATCTGCATGCCCTGCGCCGCAAACTTCTTGCCGTTCTGAATGTCGGGGTCGCGGGTGTAGCTCACCACCACGCCCGGCGCCTGAAAGCCGGGCGCCGCCACGCTCTTGACGCCACGCCGCTCCAACGAAGCGCGCGCCGCGCGACCCAGCTCCATCTGCGCGGCCTTGAGCGCGGGCAGACCGTAGCTGAACGCTTCGCGCATCTGGTCGCGCACTTCGGCCAGGGTGTCGGTGGGCATGGTGGCGTGATAGGCATGCGTGCCCTTTTCATACGCCTGCATGATCTGATGCCACTTTTTCAAGTCGCAGGAAAAGCTGTCGCTCGTGGTCGTCTCCAGCCGTTGCAAAGCCCGCTCAGACAGCATGGCGAAGCCGCAGCAGGGCTGGCCGCTCCAGCCTTTTTGCGGTGCGCTGACCAGCACGTCCACGCCGGTGGCCTGCATGTCCACCCACATCGCGCCGGAGGCGATGCAATCGAGTACGAACAGGCCGCCCACCGCATGCACCGCGTCGGCTACGGCGCGCAGATAGTCGTCGGGCAGCATCATGCCGGCGGAGGTTTCCACATGCGGGGCGAACACCACGGCGGGTTTTTCGCGGGCGATGGTGGCGACCACCTCGTCGATGGGCGCTGGCGTGAAGGGCGACTCGGACGCATCGGCCACGCGGCGGGCCTTGAGCACCGTCACTTTGTCCGACAAATGCCCGGACTCGATGATCTGGCTCCAGCGATAGCTGAACCAGCCGTTGCGCACAATGAGCACGGGTGCGCCCTGGACGAATTGCCGCGCCACGGCCTCCATGGCAAACGTGCCGCTACCCGGCACGATGACCGCCGTCTGCGCGTTGTAGGCTTGTTTGAGCATGGACGACAGATCACGCATGACCTGCTGGAACTTGGCCGACATGTGGTTGAGCGAGCGGTCGGTGTAAACCACCGAATACTCCAGCAGTCCATCGGGATCAACGTTGGGCAGCAAGGCGGGCATCAGAAATCTCCTGGTCTTATGGATCGAAAAAGTCGGCGCGGCGGCTGCGCCGAAAACCCAAAAAGCCTAGCACGCAGCGGCGTCAAGCGCAGGGCGCTTTGCCTTGCCAGCGGCGCGGGCTTACAGTGGGCAGAGCGTCTTCGCGTTGCCAATGTCAAATGAACCAATTCCCGCCCCGCCTCGATTCCCCGGTGGCTTTTGCCATGGCCCGCACCATGCTCGAGGGCTTCAATCGCCATTACCGCCTGTTCCGCCAGGTGAGCGCCGCGGCCAAGCAGCGGTTCGAGCGGGCCGACTGGGCTGCGCAGCAGGCAGCGCAGCGCGAGCGCATCGCCTTCTATGACCAGCGGGTGGACGAGGCGACCGAGCGCCTGCAGAACGAACTCGACGCCGGCAACCAGCCCATGGAAATCTGGCAGCAGGCCAAGCTGCACTACATCGGCCTGCTGACCAATCACCACCAGCCCGAGCTGGCCGAGACGTTTTTCAACTCGGTGACGACCAAGATTCTGCGGCGCGAGCATTTCAACAACGAGTTTCTGTTCGTGCGCCCGGCCCTGTCCACCGAGTACATCGAAAACGAAGAGCCTGCGGCCAAGCCGACGTTCCGCGTGTATTACCCGCACACCCACGAGGCGCTGCATGCCTGTCTGCGCCGGGCCATCGAGAATTTTCAGCTTGCGCTGCCGTTCGAAGATCTGGACCGCGACGTGAACCAGGTGCTGGTCGCCGTGCGCCAGCGCTTCGGCAACGATGTGCGCCTGCGCGCCAACTTCCAGATCCAGATGCTCGACTCACTGTTCTACCGCAACAAGGGCGCGTATGCGGTGGGCAAGGTGATCAACGGCTTTACCGAATTTCCGCTGGCGCTGCCCATTCTGCACAACGAGCGCGGCCAGCTCTTTATCGACACGGTGCTGCTCACCGAAGACGATCTGCTGCTGCTGTTCTCCTTCGCTCGCGCCTATTTCATGGTTGATATGGAAATCCCGTCGGCCTATGTGCAGTTTCTGCGCAGCCTCATGGCGCGCAAGCCGCGTGCCGAGCTGTACAACGCGCTGGGTTTGGCCAAGCAGGGAAAGACCCTGTTCTACCGCGACTTTCTCTATCACCTGCGGCACTCCAGCGATCAGTTTATCGTGGCGCCCGGCATCAAGGGCATGGTGATGGTGGTGTTCACCCTGCCGTCCTTTCCCTTCGTGTTCAAGGTCATCAAAGACTTCTATCCGCCGCAGAAAGACACCACCCGCGACAAGATCAAGGGCAAGTACCTGCTGGTGAAACAGCACGACCGCGTGGGCCGCATGGCCGAGACGCTGGAATACTCCAACGTGGCGTTCGAGCGCGCCCGTTTCTCGCCCGAGCTCATCCAGGAGATTGAAACCTTCTGCCCCTCGCAACTCGAATACGACGGCGACACCATCATCATCCGGCACTGCTACATCGAGCGGCGCATGATTCCGCTCAACATCTACCTGCAGGAAGCCGACGACGCTCAGCTCGAGGCCGCGGTGATCGAATACGGCAATGCCATCAAGGACATGGTGGCGGCCAATATCTTTCCCGGCGACATGCTGTGGAAGAACTTCGGCATCACCCGCCACGGCAAGGTGGTGTTCTACGACTACGACGAAATCGAGTACATCACCGACTGCAACTTCCGCCGCGTGCCGCCTGCGCGCAACGAAGAAGATGAGATGGCCGCCGAGCCCTGGTACGCCGTGGGCCCGCACGATGTCTTTCCCGAGACCTTTGGACAGTTTCTGCTCGGCAACCCCAAGGTGCGCGCCGTGTTCATGAAGCACCACGCCGATCTGCTCGACGCTGCATTCTGGCAGGAGCACCAGAGCCGCATCCGCGAGGGCCATCTGTACGACGTGTTCACCTACGACGCCAGCCGCCGCTTCGCCCGCGAGGTCGATCTTGCGGCATCCAACAAACCCGTTCAACCTGTTCAGGAGACCTCAGCATGACTGATCCCATCGTGATTGTTTCTGCCGCGCGCACGCCCATCGGCGGCCTGCTCGGCGACTTTGCCGCCGTGCCCGCCTGGGAGCTCGGCGCTACCGCCATCGCTGCTGCCGTGCAGCGCGCGGGCATCGCGGGCGACGCCGTGAATGAAGTGCTCATGGGTAACTGCCTGATGGCCGGGCAGGGCCAGGCCCCCGCGCGCCAGGCCGCGCTCAAGGCCGGGCTGCCGCAATCGGCGGGCGCGGTCACGCTGTCCAAAATGTGCGGCTCGGGCATGCGGGCGATGATGTTCGCCCACGATATGCTGGCCGCGGGCTCGGCCGATGTGATGGTGGCCGGCGGCATGGAAAGCATGACCAACGCGCCGCATCTGGCCTTTGTGCGCAAGGGTGTGAAATACGGCGCCACCGCCTTCTACGACCACATGGCCATCGACGGGCTGGAAGACGCCTACGACCGCGGCAAGGCCATGGGCGTGTTCGCTGAGAGCTGTGTGAGCAAATACGCCTTCAGCCGCGAGGAGATGGATGCCTTCGCCATTGCCTCGACTGAGCGCAGCAGACAAGCCAACGAAGACGGCAGCTTCGAGTGGGAGATGGCGCCCGTCACGGTGGCGGGTCGCGGCGGCGAGGTGAAAATCGCCCGCGACGAGCAGCCCTTCAAGGCCAAGCTCGACAAGATTCCTACGCTCAAGCCCGCGTTCAAGAAAGACGGGGCCATCACCGCCGCCACCTCGTCGAGCATTTCCGACGGCGCTGCCGCGCTGGTGTTGATGCGCCAGTCCACCGCAGACAAGCTGGGCTGCGCGCCGATCGCTCGTATTCGCGCCCATGCGGTCCATGCGCAGGCGCCCGAGTGGTTCACCACGGCGCCCGTGGGGGCCATTCAAAAGGTGCTCGACAAGACCGGCTGGAAGGCGGCCGATGTGGATCTGTGGGAAGTCAACGAAGCCTTCGCCGCCGTCACCATGGCGGCCATGCGCGAATACAAGCTGCCGCATGAGATCGTGAACGTGCACGGCGGCGCGGTGGCGCTGGGCCACCCCATCGGCGCGTCGGGCGCGCGCATCGTCGTCACCCTGCTGGGCGCGCTGCGGCAACGTGGGCTCAAGAAGGGCGTCGCTGCGCTGTGCATCGGCGGCGGCGAGGCCACGGCGATGGCTGTTGAGCTGCTGTGAATCGTCATGCTGCTTTCTGACGATCACCGCATGATCCGCGACGCGGTGCGCGATTTTGCTCAAGCCGAAATCGCCCCGCATGCCGCCGACTGGGCGCGCGAAAGCCGCTTTCCGCGCGAGGCGTTGCAGGGCTTGGCGGCGCTGGGTTGTCTGGGCATTGCCGTGCCCGCCGAATGGGACGGCGCCGGGCTCGACTACCTGTCTCTCGCGCTGGCCATTGAGGAGATCGCCGCGGCCGACGGCGCGACCAGCACCATCGTGAGCGTGAACAACTGCCCGGTGTGCTCCATCCTGATGGCCTGGGGCAGCGATGCGCAGAAAGACCGGTGGCTGCGCCCGGTGGCGCGCGGCGAGTGGATCGGCGCGTTTGCGCTGACCGAACCGCAGGCCGGGTCGGACGCCTCCAACCTGCGCGCCACGGCAAAGTTAGAGGGTGACCACTACGTCCTCGACGGCGTCAAGCAGTTCATCACCAGCGGCAAGAACGGACAGGTCGCCATCGTGCTGGCCGCCACTGACCGCGCCGCGGGCAAGAAAGGCATCAGCGCCTTCCTCGTGCCCACCGACACGCCGGGCTACATCGTCGAACGGCTCGAAGACAAGGCTGGACAGTCGGCCAGCGACACCGCGCAAATCCGTTTCGAGGCTTGCCGAGTGCCTGTCGCCAACCGCGTTGGCGCCGAGGGCGAGGGCTACAAGATTGCGCTCTCCGGACTGGAGGGCGGGCGCATCGGCATTGCGGCGCAGTCGGTCGGCATGGCGCGCGCCGCGTTCGAAGCGGCGCTGCGTTATGCGCGTGAGCGCACTGCCTTCGGCAAGCCCATTGCCGAGCATCAGGCGGTGCAATTCCGCTTGGCCGAGATGGCGATGCAGATCGAAGCGGCGCGGCAGTTGCTGTGGCATGCGGCCAGCCTCAAAGATGCGGGCCAGCCCTGTCTGAAGGAAGCCGCCATGGCCAAGCTGATGGCCAGCGAAATGGCCGAGCGGGTGTGCAGTGCTGCGCTGCAGATCCACGGGGGCTACGGTTATGTGGCCGACTTTCCCGTCGAGCGCATCTGGCGCGATGTGCGGGTTTGCCAGATTTACGAAGGCACCAGCGATGTGCAGAAAATGCTCATTGCCCGCGCGCTGTAAAACGATATTCACTGGAGACTCCCATGCCCGTCAGCCCGATTACCTTCTTCTTCGATTTTTCTTCGCCCTACGCCTACCTGGCGAGCACGCAGATCGAGGCCATTGCCGCGCGCCATCTGCGCGACATCGAATGGGTGCCGATGCTGCTCGGGCCGGTGTTCCAGACGACCGGGTCGAAGCCGCTGATCGATCAGCCGCTCAAGGGCGACTATGCCCGCATCGACATTCCGCGCTCGGCGCGCTTTCTGGGCGTGCCTTACGTTCAGCCGGAGCCGTTTCCCATTGCCACTTATCAGGCCGCCCGGGTGCTCATCGGTCTGCAACGTGACCTGCCCGCGCAGGCTGCGCCGTGGCTGCATCGCTGTTTTTCGGCCTATTTCGCGCAGAACCGCAACATTGCCGAATTGCCCGTGCTGGAAGCCCTTGCCGCCGAACAGGGGCTGGCGAGCGATGCGGTGGCGCGCTATACCGCCGATCCCGCCATCAAGGCCCAGCTCAAGGCCAACTGCGACCGGGCGCTACAGCAAGGCATGTGCGGAGCGCCCTATATGGTGGTGGACGATCAACCCTTCTGGGGCGTAGACCGGCTGCCGCAGCTCGAACATTGGCTGCAGACCGGCGGGTTTTGAAGCCGCCAAGAATGAAGACCGGAGAATCATCATGACCGAGCCAACCGCGCTGGTGCAGGCCTATGCCTGCGGTGCCACCGATCAGCCGCTGCTGACGCAGACCATCGGCGATTTTTTCGACGCCATGGCCGAGCGCCAAGGCCTGCAAGAGGCGCTGGTTTCGCGCCACCAGAACATTCGCCTGAGCTACGCCGAGCTCAAGCGGGAGGTGGATCGTCTGGGCAGCGCCCTATTGCGCAGCGGTTTGCGCAAGGGCGACCGCGTGGGCATCTGGGCGCACAACAGCGTGGAATGGGTGCTGATGCAACTGGCCACGGCCAAGGTCGGCGTGATTCTGGTGAACATCAACCCGGCCTATCGCACCTCCGAGGTGGAATACGCGCTCAACAAGGTGGCTTGCAAGGCGCTGGTCACCATGACCTCGTTCAAGACCAGCGACTACCTCGCCATGCTGCGCGAAATCGCGCCGGAGCTGACCACCTGCGCGCCGGGCGAACTGCGCGCCGCGCGCCTGCCTGATCTCAAACTGGTGGTGCATCTGGGCGAGGCCGACGAACCCGGCATGCTGCGCTTTGCCGACTGGCTCGCCCGCGGCAGCGCCGATGACCCGGCGGTAG
>NZ_JBYCKI010000230.1:0-4616 GCF_057473305.1 Thiomonas sp. TH-17 | reverse complement strand
ACGTAATCGGTCTTTTTCGACACCGAGCCGGCCACCTTGCCGCCGGCCGCTTCGATGCGGGCCTTGGCGTCTTCGCGGCTCAGCGTGGGCAGGGTGCCGGTGAGTACCAGCGTCTTGCCTGCGAGCGGTTTGGGAGCGTCGCGGTCGGGCGCTGCCTCACTCCAATGCACGCCGCAGGCGCGCAGTTGTTCCACCACTTCTCGGTTGTGCGGCTGGTCGAAGAAGGTGCGGATGCTTTGCGCCACCACGGGGCCGACATCGGGCACTTCGAGCAGCTGTTCCAAGGGCGCGTCAAGAATGGCGTCGAGCCCGCCAAAGTGTCGCGCCAGATCTTTGGCCGTGGCCTCGCCGACGTGGCGGATGCCCAGAGCGTAGAGAAAACGCGCGAGGGTGGTGGTTTTGCTCGCCTCCAGCGCCTGCAGCAGATTGGCCGCGCTTTTCTCGGCCATGCGGTCGAGCGCGGCGAGCTTGAGCAGACCGAGGCGGTACAGATCGGGCAGCACTCGCACGATGCCCTCCTCCACCAGTTGATCGACCAGTTTTTCGCCCAGCCCCTCGATGTCGATCGCCCTGCGGCTGGCGTAATGCAGGATGGCCTGCTTGCGCTGCGCGGCGCAGAACAGGCCGCCGGTGCAGCGCCAGTCGGCCTCGCCTTCCTCGCGCACGATGGCCGAGCCGCAGACGGGGCACTGGCCGCCGAGGCGCTGGTAGAGATCGAACGGTTCTCCCACATCGGCCGGGCGGGCGCTCATCACCACGCTGACGACTTCAGGAATCACGTCGCCCGCTCGGCGCACGATGACGGTGTCGCCCACGCGCACGTCTTTGCGGCGCACTTCGTCCTCGTTGTGCAGGGTGGCGTTGGTCACGGTCACGCCGCCGACGAAAACCGGCTCGAGTTTGGCGACGGGGGTAAGTTTGCCGGTGCGGCCGACCTGAATGTCGATGCCGATGACCTTGGTGCTGCGTTCCTGCGCGGGGTATTTGTGCGCCACGGCCCACACCGGCTCGCGGTTGCGAAAGCCCAGTTCGCGCTGCAGGGCGAGGCTGTCGACCTTGTAGACCACGCCGTCGATGTCGAAGGGCAGCGCGTCGCGGGCGGCGGCGATGCGGGCGTGGAAGTCGATGAGGGTTTTCGCGCCGGGGCCATGCACGCGCTGCGGCGCAACGGGCAGGCCGAGGGTCTCGAGCGCATCGAGCATGGCGTGATGCGTGTCGGGCTGCTGCGCCCAGCCAGCAATCTCGCCCCAACCGTAGGCGTAGAAGGCCAGCGGGCGTTGTGCGGCGATGGCCGGGTCGAGCTGGCGAATGCTGCCGGCCGCGCCGTTGCGCGGGTTGACCAGGGTGGGCAGGCCCTTGTCGCGCTGGCGGGCGTTGTAGCGCTCGAAGTCGGCGCGCTTCATCAGGGCTTCGCCGCGCACTTCGAGAACCGCCGGTGCGTTGCCGCGCAATTGCAGCGGCACGCTGCGTATGGTGCGCACATTCTGCGTGACATCTTCGCCGGTTTCGCCATCGCCACGGGTGGCCGCCTGCACCAGCAGGCCGCGCTCGTAGCGCAGGCTGATGGCGAGGCCGTCGAACTTCAGTTCGGCGCAGTAGTTGACGGGCGGATCGTCAGCGCTCAGGCCGAGGCGGTTGCGCACGCGCTGGTCGAAAGCCGCCGCGCCTTCGGGCGTGGTGTCGGTTTCGGTCTGGATGGACAGCATGGGCACGGCGTGCCGCACCGGTGCGAACTCGGGCAGGGGCGCGCCGCCCACGCGCTGGGTCGGCGAGTCGGGGGTGCGTAGCTCGGGGTGGTCGGCCTCGATTTGCTGCAGATCGCGAAACAGCGCGTCGTAGTCGGCGTCGGGCACCAGCGGGGCGTCGAGCACGTAGTAGGCGTGATCGAGGCGGGCGATTTCGGCGCGCAATTGCGCCGCGCGCTCGGCGGGCTGCGCGAAAAGATCGGGCTGGGTCATCAGGAAAGCAAGCGCGCCGTCAAAGCCTGCGCGTCAGGAAAACAGGCGCTGTGCGGCGGCGGAGCCTGCGGGCAGGCCGCGCTGCTCCAGCACTTCGTACAGCAGATCGAGCTGTTTTTCGATGTGATCGAGCGCGGCGTCGGGCAAGGGGGCGTTGTTGTCGTCCACCACGGCGGCGTCGAGTGCGGTCGCCAGTTCGCGGGCGGCCTGGCGCATGCGGCCAAACGGCTTTTGCGCGGCCGGGGCCTGCGGCACTTCAAGCAGCAAGGTGGCATGGCTGACGGCGGCGGCGCTGTCGGAAAGATCGGCGCGGGCGTCGAATTGCAGATGCACCAGCGGTGTGGGCGCCTGCTCCACGTCTTGGTAAAGCAGCACCATGCGCCCGGCCTCGGTGCCGGGGACGAAACCGGCGGCCTGGGCGCGCTGGCGCAGGAAGTCGATGCCCCAGGGCACGCTGCGGGCGCGCAGGGTGATGGAGAGCTGCGCATCGTTGTCGTTGGCGAAGGTGTCGAGCGACCGGGCCTGTTCGAGGGCCTCGGCCATATCGGGCAGATCGGGTGCCACGCTCAGCGCCTCGCCGAGTTCGTGGCACTTGGCGATGAACTCGGAGAACTCGATGGCGTTGATCGGCCCGGCCCGGTTGCTGAGTTGCACCGCCGCTTGCAGTTCGGCGTAGGGATGCTGCGGCTGAAGCGGCTCCCATTGCCCGGTTTCGGCGTTGCGGCCTTCGAACAGCATGCGCTTGGCCCCGGCGCGCGCGGTCTTGGGCAGGCGCGGCAACAGCACCTCGCCCGAACGCACGGGTTCGAGCAGGTAGCTGGCGATGGCGTCGATCAGCGGGTCGATCTGCAAGGGCATCAGCCGCGGCCTGGGGCCGACTTCGGGGCTGAGCGCGACGGGTTCGAACGCGTGGCCGTGGGTGTCTGACGTCAGGGTGTCGAGCCCGGCCGGTTCGATCGCGGTCTGCACATCGTCTTCGACGGCGGCGCGCTGGCGCTTGAATTTGCCGGACTGCCAGGTGTTGTAGGCAATGACGGCGGCAATGATGATGGCGCCGATGACGATCAAGGCGATTTGCAACTGTCCCATCCAGGAATCCTCGGGGTTTGAGTGTGTGCGCGGCTCAGTGTGTGGATCAAGCAGCCTGGGCAAAGCGTAGCGCCGCGTCCATTTCCACGGCAACGGTGCGTGAGACGCCCTGCTCCTGCATGGTCACGCCGATGAGCTGATCGGCCATTTCCATGGCGATCTTGTTGTGCGAGATGAACAGGAACTGCGTGCTGGCCGACATGTCTTTGACCAGCCGGGCGTAGCGCTCGGTATTGGCGTCGTCCAGCGGCGCGTCCACTTCGTCGAGCAGGCAGAACGGCGCGGGGTTGAGCTGAAAGATGGCGAACACCAGGGCAATGGCCACCAGCGCTTTTTCGCCACCGGAGAGCAGGTGAATCGAGCTGTTCTTCTTGCCCGGCGGCTGCGCCATGACCTGCACCCCGGCGTCGAGAATTTCCTCGCCGGTGATGATGAGCCGCGCATTGCCGCCACCGAACAGCAAAGGGAACATGCGGCCGAAGTGGTCGTTGATCTGCTCGAAAGTCGTGGCCAGCATGTCGCGGGTTTCGGCGTCGATCTTGCGGATGGCGTCTTCGAGGGTGGTGATGGCGGTCTGCAGGTCTTCGAACTGGGTGTCGAGAAACTGTTTGCGTTCGCGCGCCTGACCCAGTTCGTCGAGCGCGGCGAGATTCACCGCCCCCAGCGCGGCGATGTCGCGCTGCAGCCGTTCATGCTCGCGCGCCAGCGCCGGGGCCTGGGCGCCTTCGGGCAGACTGGCGCGTACCGCTTCGATATCGGCCTGCGCCTCGGCGAGCTGCTGGGCGAACTGCTCGGCCTGCAGCCGGAACTCCTGCTCCTTGAGCTGCAATTCGGTGATGCGCTGGCGCAGCGGATCGAGGTCGCGGTCGAGCGTCAGCCGAGCCTCCTCCTGCTTTCGCAGTTGCTGGGCGATGTCGTCGGCTTCGCTACGGCGGGCGCCCAGCACGGCTTGCGCGCTTTCCTGCTCGGTCAGCGCGGATTGCAGGCCGGTCTGCGCGCTTTCCTCGTTGAGCCGCGCGAGTTCGGCCTGCGCCGCTTCGCGCGCGCTGGCCTGACGGGCGATCTGTTCCAGCGCCATCTGCGCCTCGCGTTGCAGATCGGCACGCTTTTGTTGCAGGCTGCGCACCGCATAGCCACTCTCACTCGCTTGCGATTCGAGCTGGCGCTGCTGCGCCCGCGCATCGGCGAGCGCCTGCTGCGCGGCCATCACCTCGGTTTCGAGATCGGCCTGCAACTGCTGCTGGTCGGCCAGGCGGGCGTCAAGCTCCTCGAAGCGCGCTTCGCTCTCGGCCTGCTGCGCCTGCAATTCATAGAGCTGGGCGTCGATGTCGCCAAGGTCGGTGGTGATCTGCTGATTGCGCGCGGCGCTTTGCTCCGCCTGCTGGGTAAGTTTGAGCAGTTCCACCTGCACGGCGTGCAGTTGCTGGGTGTCTTGTTGCTGGCGGCGTTGCAGCACGGCGAGCTGCTCCTGTGCCTGCCCCAGATCGTGTTCGGCCTGATGAAGCTGGGCGCGGCTTTGCTCGCCGATGAGCTGCTCGGCCTTGATCTGGCGCTCCAGATTGTCGATTT
>NZ_JBYCKI010000229.1:0-17078 GCF_057473305.1 Thiomonas sp. TH-17 | reverse complement strand
CTGTAAGGCGATCCGCGATCCGCAGTGCCGCAAGATTGCTACACGATCCCCAGTTACGCCGACACAACGCAAGATGAGTAAGGATTATGCCACCTCGTCGGTCCAATCCATCAGCGGCGCCACGCACAGGCGCCAAGGGCTGGCGACAGCGGGCATCGGCATGGGTGCGGCGGAATTCATGCCACACATTGTCCAGCATCTATCGCAACACAACATCGTGCGTGGCAGGGTCGAGCTTGAATTGCCCATGGTTTCCCAAACATCTCAGAGCCATGGAGAATGGCTAGCTCGACGCGTTCTGGCAGTTCGCTCCCGGTTCAATGCGGCAGTACGCGACGCGCGGTTTCCGGCAGCAACCGCCAGGTGATCGCGGCAGCCAGCAGGCTGGCCAGTGCCACCAGCGCGAATGCCGCGCCGCTACCGTAATGCGCGTCGATGACCGGCAGAAAAAAAGCACCGCTGGCGGCGCCGAGGCGCGAGAATGCCGTGGCGCTGCCCTGCCCACGCGCGCGCAATCGGGTCGGGAACAGTTCGGCGGCCACGATCCAGGTGGTGGTATTCGGTCCTGCGTTGATGAATACCTGCACGGCAGCGAACAGCGCCAGCAGCAGCATGACGTTCGGATGCGCGCCCTGCAGTGCCAGCAGCGCGAACAGCACCGTCATCCCGACAAAACCTATGACCTGCAGGCAACGGCGTCCCAGACGATCGATGGTGGCGTAGGCCAACGCGAAGCCCACCAGCGTCAGTGATGACAGCGCCGCGGTGGTGATGACCACCGTAATCGCGCCACCAATGCGTAGTTGTGTCAGTAAGGTCGGCACCAGCAGCCCGACGCCATACACCGGAAGATCCATCAGAAACCAGGGCAACAGCGCGGCCAGTGTTAGCCGGCGATACGGCGGTGCCAGCAGGCTGCGCGCAGGCAGCGACTCGAGTGTGCGGCCATGACGCCAAGCCGCCGATTCCGGCAGACCGCGCAACAGCACGATCACAAACGTCAACAGCGCGGGCAACGCGCCGGAAGCCAGCATGACGCGCCATGCCAGATGCAGCGGCAACAACTCGATGGACAGCCAGCCTGCCAGCCCCGCCGCCAACGCGCCGACACCCCAGCCACTGAAAGCCAGCGTCATCCACGCGCCGCGATGTTGCGTGGGCGCCATGTCGGCGACGTAGGAGGCGCCAATCGGATAACTGGCACCAATTCCTACGCCGGTCAGCAAGCGCATGATCACCAGTTGCGTCGGGTCTGTGACCAGTGCCGAGGCGATCGCGAACAATGCGATCAGGCTCATGTTGAGCAGCATCGCGACGCGGCGGCCGTAACGGTCGGCGACGTGACCCAGCGTGGCACCACCCAGTAGCATGCCCACGAACGTTGCCGCCAGCACAAGACCTGTCGCGGCCGGCGACGGGTGCAGCGTCGGGCGGATGCCGACCATGGCGATGGCAGCCACGAAGTTGTTGTAGCCCGACAGCAGCAGCCCCAGAAACGCGATCAGTGTGATCGTGTGCAGCTCGCGGGTTACTGCGGCATGCGTGTTTGGGCTCGCCGATGTGGGGGCACATGGCAATTCGAGCGCCAGCGCGCCGCTGCTGGAGATCGGACAGCTCATGCGCGGAACCTCTCGCTGCGCAGCCGACAGCGCGAGGTGCCGGCGCAGCCGTTCGCGAGCCATGCTTGCATCGCACACTGTTGCGCCGTGGGCTGCGGCAATGCCGCCAGTGCTGCCTGTACGTGGAGGAGGTCCTCCGCGCGATCGACATCGTGCAAGCATGCAAGCTGTGCAACCGCGCCCAGCGGCTGTAGCCGCGCGAGAAACTGCGTTGCGGTATCCGCTTGCGAGTAACGCACCGTGGTCCACAGCCAACCCGGCAGCGGCAGACGCCCGCCAAACAACCAGAAACCACCGTCATACGCTGGCCCTAGTGCGAACGGCGTGTCGGGTTGATCCAGCGCGGCCAGCGCGGTGCGCAATAGCGCGACGCTGACCTGCGGGATATCCACGCCGATCAGCAGCACGCGACCGTGGTGGCGCTGCAGTTCCGCGTACACGTTTCGCATGCGAGGGCCCAATTCACCCTCGCCCTGCCACAGCATGGGAAAACCATGCCACGAGGTAGGCGCCAGTGCCGCTTGTTCGGCGACAGCCCAATACGGCACCACGGCCGGCATGAGGCTGCCTGCCACCTCGGCCACGCAGGCCGCCGCGCGAAGGTGGAACGTCTCCGCAGCCGTGGTTCCGATGCGCTCGGCGAGCCGCGTCTTGACCGGACTCAAACCCGGGGTCTTGGCGAAGATCGCCAGCGCGGTGGTGCTCATGGTCGCGCCATCCCGCGTGCACGCCGCCAGCCGTGCCAAGCCTGCCATGCGGTCCGTGCGACATGCCGCGCCGTGGTGCGTAACCAGCCATCGCGCGCATACTTGCGCGCGCTCGTGGTCAGCGTGGCCGGCAACGCGCGCAGCCGCACGCCGCGCGCGCGCAACGCCCACACCAGTAGATGGTCCTCGCCATGTAGCATGGTTTCGTCATAGGCGCCTGCGGCGAGGAACGCCTCGCGCTCGATCACCAACCCTTGGTCGCCGAACGGCATGCGCAGTCCCTGCGCGCGCAGGTTGGCTCCCAGCGCATTCAGCCGCGTCAACCCAGGGCCATCGTCGGCAAACGCCAGCTGGAAATAACCCAGCGTGCCGTGCGCGGTGATGATGAAGCGCCGCAACACCGACAGCGCCTCTTCATCCAGCGCCGTGTCGGCATGTAGAAACCACAGCCAGCGGCCGCGCGCATTGTTGGCGCCGAGGTTGAGCTGGCGCGCGCGTCCTGGCGCGCTTCTCAGGACGCGCAGCATGGCGTCGCCACTCCAGCCATCGACGGTCGCGAGGGCAGCACTACCTGCATCCACCAGAACGATCTCGCTGTCTGCGGACAATCCGCAAAGCTGCGCCAGCAACGCAGCCCCTGCCGTCTCGCCAGGCGCCAGCGGCACGATGACCGATAGCAGTGGCGCGCGATTACGGGCCATCAGCAGCAACCAGGACCACAGGTTTTGTCCGCTTTGTCGCCGCGCCCCGCCGGGGTACAGTCAAAGAGCCCAAAATGGGTGCTCTTGCCGCCGCTGATACTGAAGTGCGGGGCATAGCGACTGCCGCCGAGCATATCGGCGCTGTTGCCGCATACGCGTAGCGGCCGCCCGGTCTCGAACAGGTGGTGGTCGTCCAGCGCAAAGCGATGCGGATGTTCCGGCAGTGTGCCGAGATACGTGGCGGTCTGGCCGTAGTCCTCGCAGCGATCTTCCAGCGGCAATTTGAAGGCGCGCCAGGTGATCGACTCGAAATGCGCGAAGCCGATGCGCTGTTCGATCGCCTCGTCGGTGAGTACGATCGGACTGCGCGCACACACGCGCGCATCGGCAACGCCGAGCTCGCTCAGCAGGCGACGGAAATCCTCCAGATACAGCGCACCAGCCAGGCACTCGCCCAGCAGCAGTGGATCGGCCAGCAGCGCCCGCGGCAACCGCCGGTCGCTGTAGACATCGGAGAAATACAGCTCGCCGCCGGGCTTGAGCACGCGGAACACCTCGGCGAACGCGCGTCGCTTGTCCGGCACCAGGTTCAACACGCAGTTGGAGACCACCACGTCGACCGATGCATCGGCAATATCCAGCGCCGCCAGATCGGCCAGGTCGCCGAGGTGAAACTCGACGTTGGAGCGTGCGTAGCCGAAGGCCTGCGCATGGTATTCGCGGTGGCGCTCGGCCACGGCCAGTTGCTGTGCGGTCATGTCGATGCCGATCACCCGGCCCTGCTCGCCCACCAGCTTCGACAGCAGATAAGCGTCGCGCCCGCTGCCGCAGCCCAGGTCCAGCACGGTCGCACCCTCCAGCGCCGGCGGCAGCGGCGAGCCGCAACCGTAGAAGCGCTCGGTCACTTCCGGATGCAGCTGGCGCAGGATCGCGCGCAGGTGCGCAGGCATCGCCTCGATGCTGCAGCAGGCGGTCGTGCGCAGGTCCTGGCTGGAGGCGAGGGTCTCGCCGTAGTACTGGCGCACGGCCGCCTGCTGCGCGTCGGCCGCGGTGCCGGTGTCATGGTCCAGGGTCATGTTCATGTCAGCGATCCTCCACAGGAGCTGCCCGCACCAGCGGTGCAGCCATAGCAATGATTGGCAAAGGCGATCGGGCCGCGCTCGACGTCGGTCAGCGCGGCGATGTCCCACAGCGTGCGCGAATGTCCGGCCAACGGCAGCTCCAGCGCCTGGTTGAAATCGCAGTCGTACAACTGGCCGTCCCAGCTCACCGACAGCAGGTTGCGGCACATCACGCCGAGCGCGGCCTGCGGGTTGAACGCATCGAGCAGGGTCTGCATGTAGCGCTCGTGGCGGCCCTCGCGTTCGAGCAGGTGCAGGAAGCGCTTGATCGGCATGTTCGTGATGGTGTACAGGCGGTTGAAGACGATGCCGAAGTGCTCGGCCAGCTCTCGCCGGTAGGTCGCTTCCAGCCCCGCCTGCGCCGGCGGCAAGCTGGCGCCCAGCGGGTTGTAGACCAGGTCCAGTTCAAGCCCTGAATCCGGCTGCCCGTAACCCAGTGCGTTGAGCTGGCGCAGGGCGCGCAGACTGGGGTCGAACACATGCTTGCCGCGTTGCTGTTCGACGTTGGCCTTGCTGTAGCACGGCAGCGAGGCGACCACCTTGACGCCCTGAGCGGCCAGGAACTCGGCGGTGTCCTCCTGCCCGGGGCGGAACAGCACGGTGAGATTGCAGCGGTCGATGACGGTCTTGCCCAGCGCGCGCGCTTCGCGCACCAAGGTGCGGAAATGCGGATTGAGCTCGGGCGCGCCGCCGGTGAGGTCGACGGTATGCACGCGCGGCGCGTCGGCGAGCAACTCGAGGATGCGCTCCACCGTGGCCGTCTGCATGATCTCGGTGCGCTTGGGGCCGGCCTCGACGTGACAGTGATGGCAAGCCAGGTCGCACAGCTTGCCGACGTTGACCTGCAGGATTTCCAGTGGCGTGCGCGGCAGGCTCAGGCCATGCTCGCGCAGGCTGCGGGCGAAGGACAGTTGCGGTGGTGAGACAACAGCGTTCACGGGACGATCTCCCGCTGAGGCTGACTGGCGGCGAACGGCTCGTGATCCGTGCCGCAACCCCAGGCACGCCAGTAGCCTGTCCGCTGTCGTACCGATTCGATGAAGTCGTTGGGCATGAATTGAACGTGCTCTTCGATAGAGTTGGATTTATTCGGAACGATGGGTCGTCTTCCTGCAGCCCAATAGAGGCGTGCAACACGGTAAAAGATTCATCGTTGATCCCGCGCGACGACGCGACCATCCGCCTCAGCCGCGCCGCCACGCGTGGTAGCGGGCCAGCCAGCCGAGCACCCGCTCCGGCGCATGCGCCTTCTTCCAGTTGCCTGCCGCGTACTTGTTCGCCTCGGCCCAGGTCGGGTAGGCGTGGATGGTGCCGAGGATCTTGTTCAGACCGAGCCCATGGCGCATCGCCAGCACGAACTCGGCCAGCATCTCGCCCGCGTGCTGGCCCACGATGGTGGCGCCGAGGATGCGGTCCTTGCCGGGCACGGTGAGGACCTTGAGGAAGCCGTGCGCGCGGTCCTCGGTAATCGCGCGGTCGAGGTCGTCCAGGTCGTAGCGGGTGACTTCGTACGCGATGTCCTGCGCTTTAGCCGCGCGTTCGTTCAGGCCGACCCGCGCCACTTCCGGATCGACAAAGGTGACAGCCGGGATCACGCTGTAATCGGCACGGAATCGCTTGAACTGGCCAAACAGCGCGTTGACTGCGGCGTACCAGGCCTGATGCGCCGCCACATGGGTGAACTGGTACGGCCCGGCCACGTCGCCGCAGGCATAGATGTTGGGGTACAGCGTGGCAAGGTAGGCGTCGGTGTCGACCGTGCCGGTGGCGGGAATGCCCAGCTCGTCCAGCCCGAAACCCGCGATACGCGGCTGCCGTCCCACGGCAACCAGCAGGGTGTCGAAGGGCTGGCGCAGGCGTTCGGCACCGATCTCGCAGACCAGCACTTTCTCTCCGCCGTCGCGCTCGATCGCCACGCTCCGGCAGCCGGTGTGCACGGTGACCCCATCAGCACTCAGGCGAGCGCGGACGAAGGCCGAGACCTCGTCGTCCTCGCGCTCCAGCAACCGCGCGTGACGCTGCACCTGGGTCACCCGCGAGCCGAGTCGAGCGAACGCCTGCGCCAGCTCGCAACCGATCGGCCCGCCGCCGAGCACCAGCAGTCGGCCGGGGCGCTCGCGCAACTGCCACAGGGTATCGGACGTGAGGTAGCCAGATTCGGCCAGCCCAGGGATCGACGGAACGCGCGGCTCCGCACCGCTGGCGATCACGATGGCGCGTGTGGAGATCGGCTTGCCGTCCACCTCCACCACCCACGGCGAGACGATGCGTGCGTGGCCACGCTGCACGTCCACGCCCATGGCGCGATAGCGCTCTACCGAATCGTGCGGCGCCACTGTCTCCACGGCGCGCTGCACGTGCTCCATCGCGGCGCGAAAGTCCACCCGGACTTCGCCGACATGGACGCCCGCAGCGCCCGCCGAGCGCGCCTGCACCGCCAGTCGCGCCGCGTGGATGAGTGCCTTCGACGGCACACAGCCGGTATTGAGGCAATCGCCGCCCATTTGGTGCTGCTCGATCAGGGTGACCTTGGCACGCACCGTGGCGGCAATGTACGCGCTGACCAACCCGGCCGAGCCGGCGCCGATCACCACGAGGTTGCGGTCGAAGCGCTTCGGCTTCGGCCAGCGCGCGTACAGCTGCCGCGCTTCGCCTCGGGCCACAACCCAGCGTGCAATCAGCGGGAACACCCCGAGCAGCGCGAAGGAACCGATGATCCGCGGCGACAGGATGCCCAACAGCGAGTGCAGGCTGGCCAGTTGGGTGCCGGCGTTCACGAACACCACCGTGGCCGCCAGCATGCCGAGCTGGCTGATTGCGTAGAACGTCCGCACCGGCAGCGTGGTCAGGCCCATCAGCAGGTTAACCACGAAGAACGGGATCACCGGCACCAGCCGCAGCGTGAACAGGTAGAACGCCCCCTCACGCTGCATGCCTTCATTGATCACCTGCAGACGCTTGCCGAAGCGCTGCTGCACGGCATCGCGCAGCACGAACCGGCTGGCCAGGAACGCCAGTGTGGCGCCGACGCTGGAGGCGAACGACACCAGCAGCGTGCCTTCGAGCAAGCCGAACACCGCCCCACCGGCCAGAGTCAGCAGCGTGGCGGCGGGCAGCGATAGCGCAGTAACCATCACGTACAGTGCAAAGAAGCCTCCGGCAAGCCGCCACGGATGTGCCTGCCGGTAGCCGTCCAGCGCCTGCTGGCTGGCCTTCAGCGCCTCCAGCGTGAACCGGTGCTGCCAGCCCATCGCGAAGAACGCGACGACCGCGCCGAGCAGTGCCATGACGATCAACCAGCGCAGGAGCGTGGTGCTTTTCTTCATACACAACAGGCCTTGGTGGACGCATGGTGGGCCGAAAAAGCAACAGCGTCGCCAACTCGCGACACCGTCATGGATCGATACGGGACGTCAGGCCGCGGCGGTCGAGCGCACGGGGGCCGCTTACGAAGGTAGTGCGGCACCCTAGATCAGGTGCAGCGCCATGATCGCCACCGACGCCTTCATGCCCATCTTCATACCGAACAGACCAGCGCCGGTCATCCGAATCGGCATCGATAGCGCAACCGTGGCGACATAACCGCCAATCATGGTGTGTAGAGATAAACAGCCATGGATCTCTTCCCATGAGCGATGGTCCTGTCATGTATTTCCGCGGCTCAGGGCCAGGCCTGCTGGCATCAGCGACCGATCAATCCTTTAGATACTCCCGCACCATCTGTCGGCCACGGTGGATGCGGCTCTTGACCGCCTCGCGGGTCAGCAGCAGCTGGTCGGCGATCTCGCTGATCGAGAACTCCTCGAAATCGCGCAAGATGATGGCCTCGCGGTATTTCTCCGGCAGCGATTGGATCGCGGCGGCGAGATCACTGCGCAGTTCGAAACGGTCGCTGTAGATCAGCCCAGGCAGGTTCTCGTTCTCGGTGGCCTTCTCGTCATGCATGCTCCGCCACAGGCGATGGCACTCGTGTCGCACGATCGAGAATACCCAGGCTGGGAAGGCGGTCACTGTGCGCAATGCACCGATGCGGCGGTAGATCAGCAGCAGCGATTCCTGCACCGCATCGTCCGGATCGACACTGCTGGAGCATTGCGACTGCGCGATGCGGTGCAGGCTGGGGCGACATTGCGCCAACAGCTTCTCGACCGCCACGCTATCGCCCAAGCGAGCCGATTCGAGTAATTGGGGATCGTGTCGCATGGCGTCCTCAGGGTATCGTGACTGGTGACATGAAAGAACATGTCACTCTTTAGTGAGTTGCCCAATGGCAAAAAGGATTCATGCCGCCGATCGACTTCGACAAGGCAACCGGACGCGGCATCGCCGCGCCCGCCTGGAAACTGAAGAATACGTGGTGCCAGAGCTGCGGCAGGCGAATGCCCGTCACGGCCACTCAGGCGCCGCGGTCGAAATCTGTGCCCTGATGCTGGTGTGCCGATACGTAGGACAGGCCTACATCGGGCTGCACCGCGATGCCGTTCGATAAGCGTGTGGTACCCATCGCAAGCGCTATCGACCCTGCTCCATAGACAAGGGGAACATCGCCGTCTCCATCTCGATCAGGGCAGCCGAAGCATGGGCCTGTGGGATACCAAGCCTTCGCTCGATCTCGGTTCGAGAGAACAATCCGCGAATCATCGTGTGCTCATCATCTTGCCGATCCGTGACCAGGAGATGGGTTTGCCGAGTCTCGCGAAAAACCTCCAGGAGATCGCTCATCCGTGCTTTGCGGACATCTTCAAGCCGCAGGGTCGGCAAGCTTTCCATGGGGGTCATGATGTCCGCCACCTCGATGTCCTCGTGCCGGCATTTCGGATGAGGGCAGTCGGAGCCCCGCAAAAACTGAAGTGGCTTCTGGCCTTGAATATCGTAGGCCGTGACCAGCCCGATCATGCGCCCTTCGGTCATGACCAGCAGCGTGCGGACACGCGCACCGACCATGTTCTGAAGGGCGACATCGATTTTTTGTTCCGGCGCAACCGTGACTGGGCAGACCCAGTGAAAATCCACCATGGCGGCCACTGCGGGGGCGTCGTCGGTCAGCGGTGTTTCTTCGTGCGTGCGGCACTGGGAGACAGCAACGGGGGCGTTATTGACATGGGTGGCAACAGGACGGAATGACATCAAGAGAACCTCGCTCTAAATGTTGGAAGCCGCATCGGTCAGATCAGGCCGGCTCATCGCGAGTCGAATGTCCGGGCCGAACCAGCGCAGTCAGTCGATCCACGATGGGTGAGGACGCGCGCAGCAGATCCGGAAGGCTGGAATTCACGACCCGGGAATGCGTGGGAATGGCCACAAATTTCTGGCTGCCGTGCAACGCCCGCACTCGTATAGAGCAGGCGTACATGCCAAAGGATTCAACGCCGTTTCAGCGCATTCGTGCCGCGCCCGGCGAACAACCGTAGATACGCTTGAAGGCACGACTAAATGCCGCCTCGGTGGCGTAGCCGATCAGTGCCGCCGCTTCGACCACGCTGATTCCGCGCTCGGTCAGTGCCGATTTCGCCAATTGCATGCGTAGGCGGGTGAGATAGTCCTTCGGCGTGATACCCACCGAGTGGGCGAAGCGCCGTGCAAAGGCCGCACGCGAGAGATGGCCGTGGCCGGCGAGGTTGGCTACCGTCCAGACTCGACCCGGCTGATGGTGTATCGCCAGCAGCGCAGGGCCGACGTGCGGATCGGACAACCCCTGCAGCAGGCCGCGTTGCACGCTGCCGTCGGCCAGGCACTGGCGCACCGCATACATGAACAGCGCATCCGAAAGCTTGTCCATCAGCGCGGTCGAGCCAGGAGCCTGGTTCTCCGCCTCGGCGACGATCAGGCCGAGCAGCGATGCCGGCGTGCCCGCCGCCATGCTCCGGTCCTCCACGGACGCGCCACGTAGCAGCAGTGATGTCGGCAGCGACGCCAACAACACCGCCGACAGCGGCGAGTCGAATTCGAAATAGCCGCATAGCAGCAACGTGGCATCGGCAGCCTGTGCGCCCGGCATCGACACCAGCACGTGGTCGCATGGTGCCGTGAAGATCACTGCATCGCCCGCATGCAATTCGGCGTCGACCGCGGCGCCGGTCGTCCGCAGCAGGCATTGCCCACTGGCCACGAGGTGAAACATGGCTTTGCGCTCGTACTCGGCGTCCACCTCCCAGCGGCCGCAGTGGGTACTGCGGTGGAACAACCGCGTCTGAAGATGCAGGTGGCGCATCAATTCGCTCAGCGGGTCCACGCGGTCTCCAGATCAAGACGATCGGGCAAGTATGCACGCGCTGCGGACATGGTCGCATCAGAAGTGCTCGCCCACAATTCTGATCACTTCCCCCATCCCCAAGGAGCACTCGCTATGAGCCACTTCCCGCAACACACCCTTGAATCCGCTCCGGAGGCCGCCCGCGCCAAACTTCAGGCTGGCAAGGATCGCATCGGCTTCGTGCCCAACCTCTACGCACACATGGCCGAGGCGCCAACCGTGCTGGACGCGTATTTCGACCTCTCGGCCCACTTCGACAAGACCTCTTTCAACCCGGTCGAGCGCCAGGTGATCATGCTCGCCGCCAGCGCCGAGAACGGCTGCGAGTTCTGCGTGGCGGTGCACTCGATGATGGCACGCAAGATGGCCAAGGCACCCGATGCGGTGGTCGACGCGCTGCGCGCACGCGGCACGCTGCCCGATCCGAAACTGCAGGCGCTTGCCGCGTTCACCCGCGCCATGGTGCAGGAACGCGGATGGGTGACCGGCGCGCCGCTGGAGGCATTCCTGGCGGCCGGCTACACCCCGCGCCAGGCGCTCGAAGTGGTGCTGGGCGTCACCATGAAGACGCTCAGCAACTATGCCAACCATCTCACCGGCACCACCGTGAACCAGGAATTCGCCGACGAGGCGTGGACCCGTCCACAGTAACCTCAACACCGCGCTCGCCACGGCCCGTCCGCCCGGCAGCTGGGCAACCTGCTGAGCGACCAGCGCCGCACCTGCCGCAAAGAGGCTCCTTCGATGACCGACAACGAACGCTTGGCTGTCTCGCTGCTTCTGCTGAGGCTTTCGGTGTTCCTGGTGATGCTGATGTGGACGCTGGACAAGTTCCTGCGCCCGCAGCATGCCGCCGGGGTGTTCGAGCACTTCTACGCCATGGGCGGACTGGGCAGCGCGGTCTTCTACGTGCTCGGTACGCTTGAGCTGCTCCTTCTGCTGGCCTTTGTCGCCGGTATCGCGCGGCGCTTCAGCTACGGCGCGGTGTTGGCCTTGCACGCGGCGTCGACGCTCTCCGCGTGGCGGCAATACCTGCATCCGCAAGACGGGGTGAACCTGCTGTTCTTCGCCGCCTGGCCGATGCTCGCCGCTTGCGTGGCGCTGTACTTGCTGCGCGAGCACGATCGTTACACGCTGGGTCGCCGCGCGACGGTGGGCACCGTTCGATGAGCGCGGTGCGTCCGGTCGTCGCGGTGTTCGACGCCTACGGCACGCTGTTCGACGTGCATTCGGCGGTGGCGCGACTGGCCGACGCGATCAGCCCGGAGGCGCCGAGGATCTCTGCACTGTGGCGGCAGAAGCAGCTCGAATACAGCTGGACCCACGCGCTGATGCAGCGCTACGTGGATTTCTGGCAGTTGACGCAGCATGCGCTGGACTTCGCGTTGGCCAGCGCAGGAGTAGCTGATCCGCAGGTACGCACGCAACTGCTGGACGCCTATCGCACGCTCGACGCCTACCCGGAGGTAGCCGTGGTGCTGGATGCCTATCGCCGCGCCGGCGTGCGCGTGGCCGTATTTTCCAACGCCACGCCGACCATGCTCGATCAGGCCCTCGATGCCGCGCAGTTGCGAGACCACGTCGATGCGGTGTTCTCGGTGCACGCGTTGGCGCGCTACAAGCCCGACCCGCGCGTGTACGATGCGGCGGCCAAGGCGTTCGGCGCTGCCGCCGGTGTCATTGCGTTCCACTCCTCCAATGCATGGGACGCCGCCGGCGCTGCCGCCAGCGGCTGGTGTGCGCGCTGGATCAACCGCAGCGGCATGCCAGCCGAATATCCGTCACTGACGGTGCCGGTGGTGCGCAACCTGACCGAAGCCTGGCAGGCCTTTCTCGACCACGATCAGCCCGGGGAGGCGACCGCGCGATGAGCTGGATCCACGAAGTACCTCAAGACAAGGCCGATGCGAGCCTGCGTCCGATCTATGCGGCGATCACGCAGCAGCGTGGCAAGGTGGCGCGCATCCTCAGCGTGCAGAGTCTCGATCCGCCAGCGCTGCAGCACCATCTGGACTTGTACATGGCGCTGATGTTCGCGCCCGGGCCGCTCAGCCGCCGGGAGCGCGAGGCGCTCGCGGTCACCGTGTCGGCCGCCAACGGCTGCGCCTACTGCGTGGCGCACCACCTCGAACCGCTGCGACGCTACGAGAAGAACCCGGCGATTCTCGACGCGATTCGCGAGGCTCCGGACACGTTGGCCGACTTGCGCCTTCGCGCCATGCTGCTGTACGCGCGCATGCTCACCACGCAACCGGCCGCCATGCGCCAGGGGCACGTGCAGGCGCTGCGCGATGTAGGGCTGGATGATGCACAGATCCTGCGCGTCGGCGAGATCACCGCCTACTTCAATTTCGTCAACCGCCTCGCGCTCGGGCTGGGTGTGCAGGTCGACGACGAGGACATCGCCGGCTACCGCGACGGCGGATGAATCCCGGAGTCGGTGTCCGTGTCACTTTCTGCTGAATCGCAACGCGCATGATGTCTGCACCCACAATCTTCAATCGCTTTTCCAGTGCAGTGCCTCTTTAACCGAGAACACCGCACATCCGCGCCACATGGCCTGGAACCCTGCAGAACCCCTCTGCCCGCACCGATCATCGCCGCGGATATGAGCGCCCTTACCACAGGCTTGTGCATGCCCGACCGCATGGATTTCGCGATTTGGGTGTGAATCCTTTGCCATGGTGGGTAGCTCTATCACATAGCGTCACGGCCTGGCGAGCTGCGCGGAATCTCTGTCCTCATACCCGCAGCTCGACCCCACCCGGCCGTGGCGTGATTTTAATTTTTCCCACTCAGGAGCAAACACGATGAGCACATCCAACCGTTTCATGCCTTCCCTGCTGGGCGCGCTGGCGATCGGCGCCGGCATGGCCATCGCCGCCCCCGCCTTTGCCGCAGGCAGCCAGTTCATCAAGATTGAATCGCATCGAGGTTTCAGCGCCACGGTCAGTGCGCTCAAGGAAGCCGTCAGCAGCAATCAGATGATGGTCATGGGCAACATCAATCAGGCACGTATGTTGTCGATGACCGGATTGAAACTCGAAGGCGCCGAGAGTTTCCTGATCGGCAACGCGCAAGCGGCGAAGATGGCCTTTTCGATGAATTCTGCGGTCAGCGCCGCGCTTCCTGTGCGCGTATCCGTATGGGCCGATCACGGCAAGACGTTCATCGGTTACTTCCAGCCCTCGTCGCAACTTGAACAGATTGGTCCCGGCTTCAACATGATGGGCAACATGCTCGACGAAAAGCTCGACATGATCACTCAGGCTGCCGCCAAGTGAGCCTGCGCGGGGCGCGCATGAGATCGGGCGCGCCCCGCTTGACCTGTCGATCGAACGAGGAAGACGCCATGTTCAAATTCCGCAACCTTTCCATGGGTGAGGCGCTGGCGACCGCCATAGCGCTGATCGCCGCCTCGGTTTCACCCTTGGCTTTCACCTATGCGGCAACCGGTGCCACCACGATGAGTGTGTTGGCGCCGCGATTGATATTGCCTGCGCTTCTGGTCTGGATCGCGCTGGTTCTGGTGGTGGCGCCATGGATGGGCTGGCGGCGTCTGGCGTCGGCCGGCCGGTTGGCGTTGCTCGGCGGCGTGCTTGGCGTGATCGTCATGGAAGTCGTGCGCATCATCGGCTTCCGCGTGTTTCATGGCATGCCAGGATCGCTGCCGATGCTGATCGGCGTGCTGATCACCAATCGTTTCATGGAAGGCCCCGACTGGCTGTCCAACCTGCTGGGCTGGGGCGACCACTTCTGGAATGGCATCGGCTTCGTGTTCATCTACTACGCGGTATTCGGACGCCAGCGCTGGTGGGTCGGCATGATCTACGCCTTGGCCATTGCCACGGTCTTCATGCTCAGCCCGGTGATGAATCTGCTTGGCGTGGGCATCTTCGGACACGAGTTCGCACCGGTGAAGTTTCCTCTGACCGTTTACCTCGCCCACCTGGTTTACGGCGCGATGCTGGGTTGGGTCGGTCAACGCGCGGCATCGACGCCCAACAATCTGCTCAGCGACCTGTTTGGCTGGCCAGCGCTGCGGACCGAGTTCAGGCCCGGCACACAGGCACAGCAGCACTGAGCACCTGCGGGCCATGGAGACGCTTCAGATGCATGACCACCAAGTTCCGAACGATTTGAAGAACCGCTGCGGCACAGATGAGTTGTGCCGCAGCAACGAGCACTCAAGCGCATGTCGTGACAAAGGCGACGAAGATCAACCGCGCCTGCTTGTTTTCAAACTGCGACAGGATGCCCGGTCTACGGACTGATCTTCAGAGGTTGGATTCATGCTTGTCCGATTCCTTTCTGCGACTTCGTCAACCGTCAAGCGCTCGGATCGGATGTGCGACCGGATAACGAGGATGTGGCTGGCTGCTGCGAACAGGCATAAATCACGGCAATGATCTCCGCATCGCTCAGACGCGTGGCGGACACCGGATACAGCGCCAGAGCTGCAAATCACCAGGCAACAAGGTCAAAACAATCCCCATGTCTGCATCGCTGCTCCAGCACGCATCATTGATCCGGTTCGGCGCGTTCGCCCTGGTGTTCGTCGTGATGGCTCTTTGGGAGCTGGCCGCGCCGCGGCGGTCACAGCCGCTCGGCCGTCGCCGGCGCTGGCCCGGCAACCTGGGCGTGGTGGTCGTCGATGCGTTGCTGGTGCGGCTGCTGGTGCCAGCCACTGCAGTGGCGGTGGCGGTGCTTGCGACGCAACGGGGCTGGGGACTGTGGCCAACCGTGCAAGCGCCGACGTGGCTGGCGGTAATCGGTTCGATCGTGCTGCTGGATTTGGCCATCTATCTGCAGCACGTGCTATTCCACGCGGTACCGGCGTTGTGGCGGCTGCATCGCATGCATCACACCGACCTGGAACTGGATGTCACCAGCGGTGCGCGCTTCCATCCGCTAGAAATCCTGCTCTCGCTAGGCATCAAGCTGGCGGTGGTCGCGGCGCTGGGCGCGCCTGCGGTGGCGGTGCTGATGTTCGAGGTATTGCTCAACGCCACTTCGATGTTCAACCACGGCAACGTCCGCATGCCAGCGTGGCTGGATGGCATGCTGCGCCTGCTGCTAGTGACGCCGGACATGCACCGTGTGCACCACTCGTGGCTGCCGCACGAAACCAACTCCAACTTTGGTTTCAACCTATCCTGCTGGGACCGCCTGTTCGGCACATATTGCGCTCAGCCGCATGATGGCCACGCGAACATGACGATCGGCATCAACCAGTTTCGGGATCCGCGCGAGCTTCGTCTCGACCGCATGCTGTGGCAGCCGCTGCGCGAACCGGCGAACAGTTACCCGATCAATGCGCGCCCGGAGCACACCGATGGTTCGAACATGCCGTGAACGGCCGCGAAAGCGGCGTGGGCACTTGGGGCCTGGCATGAGCGGCCTGCCCGCGAGGGGCCATATTCGAGCGACGCGCCGGATCTTTGCCTATCGCTGCGCATCTACGGATGGAAATGGGGGCAATCATGAAGCCTTGCGGCAAGGATCACGCGTGCGATCCATCGCCTGGGCTGGCACATGAACAACCTACTGCGCGTGGTCGGCCGCTGGCTGGCGAGGTACCTCAACCAGCCCACCCGAGGACCCTATCCGCATCCGCCCGCCGACCTGTCCGCGCTGCGACAACTGCTGCAACCGGGTGACGTGTTGCTGGTGGAGGGTAACCGACGCATCAGCACGGCGATCAAATACCTGAGCCAGTCGACCTGGTCGCATGCAGCCATCTGCATCGGTACGCGACCGTCGCAGCTAGGCGCTGCTCCCAAGCCGGCCTTCGTCGAGGCCGACACCGAGGCGGGCGTGCACGTGGTCGGACTGGACGCCTTTAAGGGCTTGCATGTGAGGCTGTGTAGGCCGATCGGCCTGACCTCAGCAGACGCCGCCCGGGTGGTGGACTACGTCTGCTTGCGCATCGGCGATCGCTACGATCTCAAGAATGTCTTCGATCTGGCCCGCTACCTGCTCCCCACGCCACCGGTACTCTCGCGCTGGCGCCGCCGCATGCTGGCACTGGGCAGTGGCGACCCGACGCGCGCCATCTGCTCGTCGCTGATCGCCGAAGCATTCCAGTCGGCGCATTTTCCGATCCTGCCGCTGATCACCAGCATTCCCGATGCGTCTGGCGCCTGCGTCGATTGCGTGCGCGAGCTGTTGCGTATCCGCCACCACAGCCTGTTCGTGCCACGCGACTTCGACGTGTCGCCTTATTTCGCTATCGTCAAGCCCAACATGGTCAATGGCTTCGATTACCGCACGCTGGCATGGGACGCCGAGTTGGCCTCGCCATCGTCAAACGATCGCCGCACACGCCGCGTGGCCGCACGCCGACTTGGTGATCAAGCCCAGCGTCAGCGCCGGCTCGCGTGACACCATGCGCCACAGCGCCGCTGCACGGCGCGGCGAGACCGCGCTGCTGTTTTTCGAGGGTGTGTTCAGCCACGCCATCCGCAAAGGGCCATTGCTGGCAGCCAACACCGCGGCAACGCGCGCGCTGGCGGTCGAGTGGTTACGGCGGCTCTCGACGCCTACCTTGACAAAAAACCAAGAGATAAGGATTACGACCAATTGATTTTGGTGGGCGGTATAGGGATCGAACCTATGACTCCTGCCGTGTGAAGGCAGTGCTCTACCGCTGAGCTAACCGCCCGCGAGCGGCGCAG
>NZ_JBYCKI010000228.1:0-4878 GCF_057473305.1 Thiomonas sp. TH-17 | reverse complement strand
TTCACTCGGGGCGCTCAGCATCTGCGCCGGGAGATCGGGCACGCCGGCCAGCGCGGCCTCGGCGCGCAACTGGGCCAGGCGTTGCTGCGCCTGTTCGGGCGGCAGCCCTTGAGCGATGTCGTCCTTGAGTTGCTGCGCCGCGTGCTCGACGTCTTGCTGCAAGGTGGGCGGGGCGGTGCGCTGGGTGGAGGGAACGACGGCGCGCAGCTCTTTTTTGTCGGTGTCGAACACGAACAGGGTTTTGGCCAGCTCGGGTTGGTAGGACAGCATGTCGACCAGAAAACCGAGCACGCCGATATTGCTGGCCAGGGCGTCGAAGCGCTGGCTGTCGGTCGGCACATCGTCGGCCACGAGACTGTCGATTTCGGTGCGCAGGTAGCTCAGCGCCTGACTGGCGACATCGACCCCGAGTACTGAGAACACGCCGCGCATCTGCGACAGCAGATGAGGCACCTGCGCCAGATCGGGCTTGTGCGACGGGTCGCGGAAATAGGCGTCGAGCAGTTTCTCGACGGTACTCATGTCGGCGCGCAGTTCCTGCACCACGCTGCCCATGGTCTGCGACTCGGAGGCCTGGCGGAACAGGTCTTCCATCCAGCCGGCGAGCGGGTCAGGCGTTTGGCCGTTGGCGCTCTGGTCGAGGCGCCGCGCCAGGATTTGTGCGCGCTCCAGAAACCGCTGCTCTTCGGGACGGAAGTGGGCAAAGGTGATTTCGAGAAACAGAATGGCGGTGGCGACATCGAGCGCGCGCTCGGGGGTGAGAAAGTCGCTGCGCGCGCTGATTTTCTTGAACAGACCCGAGAGCGACTGCGGCAGCGCTTCACTGCCCGGCGTGAGGGCGTGCAGCGGTTGTTCCAGCGCCTGGGTGAGATCGACCAGGCGGGCCATGCGCGCGGGATCGAGGTGGGTCTGAGCGTGACCGGCCAGTGCGCTCCAGGCGTCGCGCAGGGTTTGCACGCGCTTGCGGACCTGCTGCACCAGGGCGGGGTCGATCAGGCCGAAATGGCTTTGGTGGTAGTCGGCAAACGGCGCCGCAGCGAGGTGCAGCCGGTTGTCGATGGCTCGCAGCACGGGCAGCGACTGCGCGGTGACGTCGCCGTTGCCGTGCAGCGACTGGGCGCAAAAGAAGGTGAGGTCGTGACCCAGCCTTTGGGGGGCGGGGCTTTGCCCTTGCAACTGGCTGCGCAGTTGCAGGTTGAGGCGGTTGAGCAGCCGCTTGATGTCGAGATCGGGCGTGAGCAGGCCGCTGCCGATGGCTTCGAACAGGCCGCGCGCGAGCCACCACAGGCTGGCCGTCGGCCCTGCGCTGCTGCCCTGCGCCCGACGCGCGACGGCATCGAGCGTCTGCATGGCGGAGGCGGTTTGCTGGCCGCGCAGCACATGCAGCAAGCCCATTTCGAACTGGGCGCGATCATCCGGCGTCAGGGCGCGTGCAGGGGCGCCTGCGGCATCGGTGACGGGCGGAGCGTCCGGCCAGGTCCAGTCGTAGTCCCACAGGTCGGCCGGGTGGATGCGCTCGGCCTGCGCCAGTTCCATCAGGTCGCGGTACTGCGGATACAGCTTGAGTGCCGGTTCATTTTTGCCCGCACGCTGGGCTTCGAGAAAATCGACCAGGGCGTTGAAGCCGGCCTCGAAACGCTGCAGCGCGGCGTTGTCGAGTTTTTCCGGATGGTCGATGAGTTGATCGAGCGCGTTCTCGGCAGCCTGCATCAGGCGTGCCGCACCAAAGAAACCCAGCAGCTCGATGGCGCCTGCGGCCTGGTGCACCTGGGTGCGGGCGGTGCGCAGACCCGTCTTTTCGGCCTGGACCGAGCCGAGCACGCCGTCGTCCTGCTGCTGGGCGGCGCGCTTGAGCGCGGTGCGGGCGGACTGGAGGTTGTCGCTGATCTGATCGAGCAGCCAGGCCAGAGGCCCCATGTCCGTCTCAGGGGCGGGTGCCACGGCGGAGTTCGAAGCGGAGACTGTGTTCATGCCGGAAAACGCGAGGGACGGACGTTGGAATGCAAACGAGGAAGGCGGGTCAGTTGATCTTGAACCGCGAGACGGATTGGCGCAGATCGTCGGCTACACGCGCGAGGTCGCGCACCAGCGAGGCGGTGGAGCGCGTGCCTTCGGAGGTCTGCTCGGTCACGGTGAAAATGGTCTGGATGTTGTCGGCCACCTTGTTGGCGGAACTGGCTTCGACCTGGGTCTGCTGCGAAATCCGGGTGATCAGCTCGGCAAGCTGGCGCGACACTGCGTCGATCTGGGCCAGCGCAGCGCCGGCGTTGTCGGCCAGCTTGGCGCCTTCGACCACGCCCTGCGTGCTCTTTTCCATGGCGGCCACGGCGTCTTGGGTGTCGGTCTGAATGGTGCGCACCAGCGCGGCAATCTGCTTGGCGGACTCGGCCGAGCGCTCAGCCAGCCGCTGCACTTCCTCGGCCACCACCGAGAAGCCGCGGCCCGCTTCGCCCGCTGACGCGGCCTGAATGGCAGCGTTCAGGGCCAGCACGTTGGTCTGTTCGGTAATGTCGGAAATCAGCTCGGTGATTTCGCCGATCTCCTGTGACGATTCGCCCAGCCGCTTGATGCGCTTGGAGGTGTCTTGAATCTGGTCGCGGATGCTGTTCATGCCGTCGATCGAGTTGCGCACGGCGCGTTGCCCCTGCTCGGCGGCTTGCAGCGACTGGTTAGCCACTTCGGCCGATTGCTGCGCCTGAACCGACACCTGGTTGATGCGCTGCGCCATGTCGAGCACGGACTGGCCGGTTTCACGAATTTTGTTGAGCTGCTCGTCGGCGCTCTGCATCAGGCGGTCGGACGTGGTCTGCGCCTGTCCCGCGCCTTCGCCCACCTGGTCGGCAGTCTGCTGCACCTGTCCCACCAGGGTGCGCAGCTCTTCCACGGTGTAGTTCACCGAGTCGGCAATGGCGCCCGTGATGTCTTCAGTCACGGTGGCCTGCTGCGTGAGGTCGCCTTCGGCCACGGTTTGCAGTTCGTTCATCAACCGCAGAATGGCGGCCTGATTCGACTCGTTGGTGCGGCGGGCTTCCAGCTCCTGACGCTCGGTTTGCCGACGCTGCAGCTCCACCAGTGAGGCACGTTGGCGCGCCTCGTTGAGCATGATGTAGATCAGGTCGGCGGCGGCGATGATGGCCAGCAGACCCAGCAGCGCGATCAGCGCCACCGCCGGCCAGCTCACGCCGGTGCGTGCCGAATACAGTCCCTGGAGCTGGTTGAGGTTTTCATACAACTGACCGGAGGCCGTGAGCACCGCGTTTTGCGCCTCGCGCGCGGAGGCCAGGCTGGGCAGGTTGGCCAGCAGCGTGCGGGCAGAGGCTTCGGTCTTGGCGTAGGTCTGGATCAGGCTTTGCAGCTGTTGACGCGATTGCGGCTCGGCAATGGCCGTGAGCTGCATATCGGCGTTGCCGTTCAGCAGGCCCTTGGTCAGATCGTTGAAGGTGCTCAGGTCTTTGCCCAGGGTGAACACGGCCTCGGGCCGCACGCCTTGAAACGACAGAAAAGCGTTGGCTGATTTGTCGATCCGCTGGGTCAGCATGGTGAGCTGGCTGGCGGCGTTGATATTGCTCGACGGCGCGCGTTGCTGCAGCAGCAGCGAGGTCAGCGTCTGGGCACTATCGAGCAGAGCATCGGTCTGGCGGTTGATGTCGGTGAGCTGCTGGGCCGTCGTCGTCAGCACGCCTTCCTGTTTGACGAGCAGGTCGGCGTTTTTCACGCTGGTCTCGGTTTCCGGGCCAACCTTGTCGAGCAGCGCCTGGCCGCCAACGGGCACGCTGGTTTGCTGCAGTACGGCGACTTTGGCTTTCAGGGTTTCAGCGCTGGAACGCACGGTGGCGAAGGCGTCCTTCTTGCCGAGCAGCGCCGCGTTCATGGCGCCCGCCAGACGCTGCGACTGGGTCAGCGCAACGCCCGAAGCTTCCAACTGCCGCGCCGAATCGGCGGTGCCGCGCAGCACCACGATCAGGGTCAGGCCGAGCAGCACCAGGGAGATGATGAGCAGCACGCCGAAAAAGCGCTGTTGCTGCGCCAGCATCATGCGGCTGATCATCGGCAGCCGCAGAATCAGCGGGCGGTTGCCCTGGGCCTGGCTCAGGATCGCGCCAGGGTCGCTGATGCTGGAGTCGATCTGCAGGGTTTCATGTCCGCCGCGGCCGAGCGCCGTCGGGGCAATTTCGGTGTCGCCTGACGATTCGTTTTTTTTCGTTCCGAAAAGGGACGAGAGTAAGGACATGACCGCTCCGTGAAACGTGATGAAGTTAAGGATGCAAACCGTTAGGTGACGGTTTACTGAAACTGGTAATGGGCAGTGAAAGCAAATTCAGCAAAATCGCGTCATTCAAAAATCTCAGGTGACGCTCAGGAATTGTTCGTTTTCGGCCAGGGTCAGCAGGTCGACTTCATGCCAGAGGTTCTGCTCGGCATCGCGATAAGTGGTTCTCAGCCAAGGGTGCGACCCTTCACCAGGCCCCTCCTCTTGAACGCCAAGAACTTTCTGTAATTGATCGGGGTTGCGCAGCCCGACCAGTTGATCGACCAGCAGGGCGGTGTTGATATCGAGCGCCGGGGCGAACTGGATGAGCCGGGCCTGCGGCGTCAGCGCAATGGCGCCTTCGCCCATGAACCGGCCCAGATGCACCACGCCGCAGACCTGGCCCCGCAAACTGACCAGGCCCAGGAACCAGGGCAGGGCGTGCGGCAGCGGGGCGCAGTGCTGCATGGGCGAAATTTCGCCCGAGAACTCCAGGGGCAGCAAAAAGCGCCACTGCCCCGCCAGCACGGCCAGCCAGCGCGAAGGGGCTTGCCCGCTTTGCGCGGCCGTCAGGCGTTGTGCGAGATGGGTCTGAAATTCGCGCAGCGAGGCTCTGGACATGGGCGGAG
>NZ_JBYCKI010000227.1:0-10753 GCF_057473305.1 Thiomonas sp. TH-17 | reverse complement strand
TCGTGGAAACCGGAGAGGATGAGTTTCTTTTTGCCGGGATAGGTGTTGATATCTCCCACCGCAAAAATGCCGGGAATGCTGGTCTGGAATTTTTCGGTATCGACGACGAGCTGCTTACGCTCGATCTCCAGCCCCCACTCCGCGATCGGGCCCAGTTTGGGTGACAGGCCGAAGAAGACCAGCAACAGATCGAGCGGCAGGCGGCGGGTGATCCCGTCGTTGCCTGTGACCTTGATCATGTGCAACTGGCCCTCGGCATTTTCTTCGTAGCCGCTGACTTGCCCGACGAGGAATTGCATTTCGTGCTGTTCGCAAAGGGCGTGCATTTGCGCGACGGATGCGGGGGCGGCGCGGAATCCGTCTCGTCGATGAATGAGAGTGACGCTTTCCGGCTTGTTCTCGCTGGACTGAACGAAGTGCAGCGCCCAGTCGAGTGCGGAGTCGCCACCGCCGACGATGACCAGGTTTTTGTTGGCGAACTGCGCCGGGTTGCGAACCCGGTAGAACAACTGGCTGCCTTCGAATTTCTCCAATCCGTCCACCTTGAGGGTGCGGGGCTGGAAAGAGCCCACCCCGGCAGCGATGAACACGGTCTTGGTGAGCAGGCGGGTGGATTTAGTGGTTTCCACAAGGAATCGGCCATCGGCCTGGCGTTCAAGCACGGCGACTTCCTGCCCGAGGTGGAGGGTGGCGCCGAAGGGCTCGATCTGCTTGAGCAGGTTGTCGGTCAGCTCTTGCCCGGTGCACACCGGCACAGCGGGAATGTCGTAAATCGGCTTGTCGGGGTAGAGCTCGACGCATTGTCCGCCCGGATGCGCCAGGGTGTCGATGACATGGGCCTTGATCTCCAGCAGGCCGAGCTCGAACACCTGGAACAGCCCGACCGGCCCCGCACCAATGATGACGGCGTCCGTTTCAATGATGTCGGCCGCGACTGAAACGGGAGAGGCGTTGGATAGGTCCATGCGAGGAAGTTTTGAGGAAAAGATCGGGGGCGGCATCACTGCCGCCGAAGGAGATGTGACGGGCGTTGTGAGCAGACTAGCGCTGCAGGAATTGCAGCTTGTCGGGCTTGTCTTTCCACTCGTCCGCGTCATCGGGCGCAGCTTTGCGCTTGGTGATGCTGGGCCACTGGCGAGACAACTCGGCGTTGAGCTTGATGAAAGCCTGCTGGTCGCCCGGCACATCTTCTTCAGCATAGATGGCGTTGGCCGGACACTCGGGCACGCACACGGCGCAGTCAATGCATTCGTCGGGGTCGATGGCGAGGAAGTTGGGGCCTTCACGGAAGCAGTCCACCGGGCAGACGTCAACGCAATCGGTGTATTTGCAGCGGATGCAGTTTTCAGTAACGACGAAAGTCATGTGCGGAACCGGATGTATCAAAGGGTCAAAATTTTAACTGGCGCGGCCAGGTCGGCTCTGCATCAGATCAAAACCCGGCTACCGCAGGGGTGAGCCCATGAAAAAAACCACCGCTTCCGGCGGGCGGACGACGGTGGTTGAGTGGCGGCAACGCGCTCAGGTTTTTCGCGAAGTCGCCGCGGCCAGCGGCACGGCCGGCGCACTGCGCGTGCGTTGGCCCATGCGCTGCCACAACTCGAAGCCGATCATGCCCGCGACCATGCTGCTGAAGAACAGCCACTCCTGCCAGGTCGAGGCGGCCAACGATGCGAGCGAGGGTCCCGGGCACAGGCCGGTCATGCCCCAGCCGATGCCGAAAATGGCGCTGCCCAGAATGAGCTTTCCGGTGATGCCGTGGGTCGATGGAAAGGCGATTTTTTCGCCGACGAGCGATCGGGCGCGTCGCTGCGCCAGTTGCATGGGCACGAGTGCGACGACCACGGCAGTGACCATGACGAGAATCAGGCTCGGGTCCCAAGGCCCGGCGATGTCGAGAAAGGCAATGACCTTGGCGGGATCGGTCATGCCCGACACGAGAAGGCCGATACCGAACACGATGCCGCTGAGAAAGGCGAGGGTTTTCATGGCTCAGGCCCCTCCCAGCAGGTGGCGCATGACGAATGTGGTCGCCATGCCCATGCCGATGAAGGTGCCCACAGCCACCATCGAGCGCGGCGAAAACCGGGACAGCCCGCAGACGCCATGGCCGCTGGCGCAGCCCGAGCCCAGCCGGGTGCCGAAGCCCACAATCAATCCGCCGATCGCAATCACCGGCCACGACTCGCCGTAATGTGCGCCGGGCACCGGGCGGAACATCACCCAGATGAACGACGCAGCGATCAGTCCGCCGAGAAACCACAGCCGCCACGGCGCGGGGCGTTTGGCCTGTAGGGCTTCATTGATGGCGCCGCCGAAAATGCCGCTGATCCCGGCGATCTTGCCGCCGCCCAGCGCCATGGCGCCCGCTGCCGCGCCAATCAGCGCCCCGCCGAGAATGGCCGTGCCGGGCGTGAAATGCGCCCAATCGATGCTGAACATTTGTCTCTCCTTCGTGACATGGGCATGTTTGTCTCTGGTTTTATTGACGCCAGCCAGTATTCTGGTCAGGCCGTTTGTCGTACCGCGGCGACATGCGAGCGCCGAGGTACCAACTCATTTGCCAGGCGGACCGTTGCCGCCGTGGCAGTAAATCTGATACAGGGTCATCAGCACCGCGCTGGCTGCCGGGCTGGCCAGGCTGTAATACACGCGCTTGCCCTCGCGCCGGGTTTTCACCAAGCCTTGTGCACGCAGCACGGTGAGCTGCTGCGAGAGCGTGGGCTGGCTGACGTCGCAAGCCGCCTCCAGGTCGCTGACGCAGATCTCACCGCGGTTGATCTGGCACAAAATGAGCAAACGGTCAGGATTGCCCAGGGTTTTCAACAAGGCGCCCGCCTGCTCCGAGTTGCGCCGCATGAGCTCGACGCTGGGAATTTCAAAATCTTGCGCGCTTGACATTGACATGGCTCAATCAGGTAACTCCTAATGGAAAAACAATATATGCTTTTCTATAGTGTTCCTGCAACGCATTCCGCCTAGGAGATACCCGTATGAGTACGCAGACCCCCACCGTTCAGAGCTGGTTTCACGCGCCCACCTTTACGGCGACCCATTGCATCATCGACCCCGAAACCCGCCACTGCGCGATTCTCGACAGCGTGCTCGACTTCGACTACGCCTCGGGTCGCACCAAAACCGACTTTGCCGACAAGATCGCCGCCTACGTGCGCGAGCAGGGGCTTACGGTGGACTGGCTGCTGGAAAGCCATGCCCATGCCGACCATCTCTCGGCCGCGCCCTATCTCAAAAAGTTGTTCGGTGGCCAGATCGCGATTGGCGAACACATTCAGGACGTGCAAAAGGTGTTCAGCCATGTGTTCAACGACAGCACCATGCCCACCGACGGTTCGCCTTTCGACCATCTGTTCAAGGACGGTGAGACCTTTGCCATTGGCAAGCTGCAAGCCCGGGTGATGCACACCCCCGGCCACACGCCCGCCTGCGTCACCTATCTGGTGGGCGACAGCGCCTTTGTCGGCGACACTTTGTTCATGCCCGACTACGGCACGGCGCGCTGCGACTTTCCGGGCGGAGACGCGCATGTGCTTTACCAATCTGTGCACAAGCTCTACAGCCTGCCGCCGCAGACCAAGCTCTACCTTTGCCATGACTACATGCCCGGCGGACGCGATCCCATCTGGCAGACCACGGTGCAGGCCGAGCGTGAGGGCAATATCCAGCTCAATGCGCAGACTTCCGAGGACGATTTTGTCGCCTTCCGCAAAAAGCGCGACGCCACGCTGAACATGCCCGCGCTCATCCTGCCCTCGGTGCAGATCAATGTGCGCGCCGGTGAAATGCCCCAAGCCGAGGCCAACGGGGTCAGCTATCTCAAGCTGCCGGTAAACGCGCTGTAGGCCATGCCGGGGCTGGTCCGGGCTGGTTAGACTGCTGGGCTTTTGCCTGTCTTCTGATCTGCCATGACCGCTGCCGACTCCGCTCAGAACAATCCATTCGCCCAACCGCAGGCCGCCGCTCGGCGGGTGCTGCAGGCGCTCAGCGCCGAACTGCAGCTCCCGGCGCAGCAGATTCAGTCGGCCATCGAGCTGATGGATGGCGGGGCTACTGTGCCCTTCATTGCCCGCTACCGCAAAGAGGTGACGGGCGGCATGAGCGACGACCACCTGCGCACGCTGGAAGAGCGCCTGCTCTATCTGCGCGAACTCGAAGACCGCCGCGCCGTGGTGCTGCAGTCCATCGCCGAGCAGGGCAAGCTCACGCCCGAACTGCAGGCCGCCATCAGCGCGACCGGGCAAAAGCAGGAACTCGAAGACCTTTACCTGCCCTACAAGCCGCGCCGCGTCACTCGCGCGCAAAAGGCCCGCGAGGCTGGGCTGGAGCCGCTGGCCGACCTGCTGTGGCTGCAGCCGCAGACCGAGCCGCTGCAGGCGGCGGCTGGGTTCGTCCGCCCGCAGGACAGCACCGAGGCGGCAGATACGTCCACCCCGCAGGCCTGCTTTGACGGCGCCCGCGACATTCTGAGTGAACGCTGGGCCGAAGCCCCGGCGGTGGTCGCCCCGATGCGCGAATGGCTGTGGCAGACCGGCCACCTGATCAGCCAGTTGCGCGCCGGAAAAGAGCAAGAAGGCGCCAAATTCCGCGACTATTTCGACTACGCCGAACCGCTGGACAAAGTGCCTTCGCACCGCGCCCTGGCCGTGTTGCGCGGGCGCGCGCAAGAGGTGCTCGATGCCCGCATCGACCTGCCGCCAGTGCCCGAAGGCACGGCCGCACCGACGCTGGCCGCCCTGGCCGAGGGGCGGCTGGCCGTACTGCTGGGCTGGAGCCATCAGGGCCGCGCGGCAGACGACTGGTTGCGCCGCGCGATGCAGTGGACCTGGAAGGTCAAACTCTCCCTCACGCTGGAGCGCGAGTTGCTGTCGCGCCTGCGCGAGCAGTCCGAGACTGTTGCCATCGACGTGTTCGGCGCCAATCTGCGCGACCTGCTGCTGGCCGCGCCTGCCGGGCCGAAGGTGGTCATGGGGCTGGACCCCGGCATTCGCACCGGGGTGAAAGTCGCCGTGGTCGACGCCACCGGCAAGCTGCTCGATACCGCCACGGTTTACCCCTTCGAGCCGCGGCGCGACGTCCAAGGCGCACTCGCCACGCTGGCGGCGCTGGTGCAACGTCACAGCGTGCAGCTCATCTCCATCGGCAATGGCACCGCCAGCCGCGAAACCGATCTGCTCGCCGCCGAACTGCTGCGCAACGCCAGCCAGCCCGGCTTGACCAAGCTCACGGTGAGCGAGGCCGGCGCTTCGGTGTATTCGGCCAGCAGCCTGGCCAGCCGCGAGTTTCCCGATCTGGACGTGAGCCTGCGCGGCGCGGTGTCCATCGCCCGCCGGGTGCAAGACCCGCTGGCCGAACTGGTGAAGATCGACCCCAAGAGCATCGGCGTCGGCCAGTACCAACATGATGTGAACCAGACCGCGCTGTCGCGCAAGCTCGACGCTATCGTCGAAGACTGCGTGAATGCCGTCGGCGTCGATCTGAACACCGCCTCGGCCCCGCTGCTGGCCCGCGTGGCCGGCCTGAGCGCGCGCATTGCCGAGCAGATCGTGCTGCACCGCGACCAGACCGGCGCCTTCGCCAACCGCGAGGCGCTCAAGTCGGTGCGCGGCCTGGGTGACAAAACCTTCGAGCAGGCCGCGGGCTTTCTGCGCATCAACGGCGGCGACAACCCGCTGGACCGCACTGGCGTGCATCCTGAGAGCTATCCGTTGGTGGAAAAAGTGCTGGCTGCGGCAGGCCAGCCGATCAGCCTGTTGATGGGCAATCGCGACACGCTGCAGCGCCTGCGCCCCGAGCAGTTCGTGGACGACCGCTTCGGCGCGTTCACCGTGCGCGATGTGCTGGCCGAGCTGGAGAAGCCTGGCCGCGATCCGCGCCCCGAATTCCGCACGGCCAGGCTGCTCGACGGCGTGCACGACATCAAGCAGCTCGAAGCGGGCATGCAGCTCGAAGGCACGGTCACCAATGTCACCGCGTTTGGCGCTTTCGTCGATCTGGGCGTGCATCAGGACGGCTTGGTGCACGTCTCGCAAATGGCGCAGCGCTTCGTGAACGACGCTCGCGAGGTGGTCAAGACCGGCGACATCGTCAAGGTGCGCGTGGTTGAGGTGGATGTGGCGCGCAAGCGCATCGCGTTGTCGATGAGGCCCGCCGATTCCGCTCGGGATGCCGCACGGGGAACGGGCGGATCGGGCCTGCCCGGGCGTTCCCGTGATCGCCAGGAGGGTGGCCGGAGTGGTCATCAGCGCGCGGCCGCCGCACCCGCATCGCAGAACACTGCCATGGCGGCCGCCTTCGCCAAGCTCAAGCGCTGAGATTGAACAACCTTGAGCACAGCGCAACACAACCGACACGACCGCGCTTGAAAATCCCCCTCTGACGCCGTATCTATACGGCAGTTCAGGACGGAGGATTCCATGCGGATCGAAAAACTCACCACCCAGTTTCAAGAGGCGCTGGCCGACGCGCAATCGCTTGCGGTCAATCACGGCAACGCGTACATCGAGCCGGTGCATCTGCTGCATGCCTTGCTCGGCCAGGATGGCCCGAAGGCGCTGCTCGCACGCTCGGGGGCCAATGTGCCGGGGCTGACGGCTGCCGCGGCGCAGGCCATCGACCGTTTGCCAGAAGTCGAAGGCACGGACGGCAATGTGCAGGTCAGCCGCGAACTCAATGGTCTGCTCAACATCACCGAGAAAGAAGCCACCAAACGCAACGACCAGTTCGTCGCCAGCGAGTTGTTTTTGCTCGCCGTGGCCGACGACAAGGGCGAGGCCGGGCGCATCGCCCGTGAAAACGGCCTCTCCCGCAAGTCACTGGAAAGCGCCATTGAGGCGGTGCGTGGCGGGCAGAACGTCAACAGCGCCGAGGCCGAAGGCGCCCGCGAGTCACTGAAGAAATACACCCTCGACCTGACCGAGCGCGCCCGCCAGGGCAAGCTCGACCCGGTGATCGGCCGCGACGACGAAATCCGCCGCGCTATCCAGGTCTTGCAGCGCCGCACCAAGAACAACCCGGTGCTGATCGGCGAGCCGGGTGTGGGCAAGACGGCCATCGTCGAAGGGCTGGCGCAGCGCATCGTCAACGACGAGGTGCCCGACAGCCTGCGCGGCAAACGCCTGTTGGTGCTCGATATCGCCTTGCTACTGGCCGGGGCCAAGTTTCGCGGCGAGTTCGAGGAGCGGCTGAAAAACGTGCTCAAGGAGTTGTCGCAAGACGCCGGGCAGACGCTGGTGTTCATCGACGAGATTCACACCATGGTCGGTGCGGGCAAGGCCGAGGGCGCGATGGATGCGGGCAATATGCTCAAACCGGCGCTGGCGCGCGGTGAACTGCATTGCATCGGCGCGACCACGCTCGACGAATACCGCAAGTACATCGAGAAGGACGCCGCGCTGGAGCGCCGCTTCCAGAAGGTGATGGTGGACGAGCCCAGCGTGGAAGACACCATCGCCATCCTGCGCGGCCTGCAGGAGAAGTACGAGGTGCACCACGGCGTGGACATCACCGACCCGGCCATCGTCGCCGCGGCCGAGTTGAGCCATCGCTACATCACCGACCGCTTCCTGCCCGACAAGGCCATTGATCTGATTGACGAGGCCGCGGCCAAGATCAAGATCGAAATCGACTCCAAGCCGGAGGCGATGGACAAGCTCGATCGCCGACGCATCCAGCTCAAAATCGAGCGCGAGGCGGTAAAGCGCGAGAAGGACGAGGCTTCGCAGAAGCGCCTGGCGCTGATCGAGGAAGAACTTGCCAAGCTCGACCGCGAGTACGCCGACCTCGACGAAATCTGGAAGGCCGAAAAGGCCGCGGTGCAGGGTTCCGCTGCGATCAAGGAAGAGATCGACAAGATCCGTTTCGAAATCGAGGAACTCAAGCGCAAGGGCGATTTCAACAAGGTGGCCGAGCTGCAATACGGCCGTCTGCCGGAGCTGGAGCGCAAGCTGCACGAGGCGCAGGCCAAGGAAACTGCGGGCGATGACAAACCGCAGGTGCGCCGCCTGCTGCGCACCCAGGTGGGCGCGGAGGAAATCGCCGAGGTGGTGTCGCGCGCGACCGGCATTCCGGTGTCCAAGCTGGTGCAGGGCGAGCGCGACAAGCTGGTCCACATGGAAGAGCGCCTGCACCGCCGTGTGGTGGGACAGGACGAGGCCATCCGCGCGGTGTCCGACGCCATTCGCCGCTCGCGCGCCGGCCTGTCCGATCCGCGCAGGCCGTATGGTTCTTTCCTCTTCCTCGGCCCGACGGGCGTGGGCAAGACCGAGCTGACCAAGGCGCTGGCCGAGTTTCTCTTCGACACCGACGAGCACATCGTGCGCCTCGATATGAGCGAGTTCATGGAGAAGCATTCGGTCGCTCGCCTCATCGGCGCGCCGCCCGGCTATGTGGGCTATGACGAAGGCGGTTACCTGACCGAAGCCGTGCGCCGCAAGCCTTACAGCGTGGTGCTGTTCGACGAGGTGGAGAAGGCGCATCCGGACGTGTTCAACGTGCTGCTGCAGGTGCTCGACGACGGCCGCCTGACCGACGGCCAGGGCCGCACCGTGGACTTCAAGAACACGGTGATCGTGATGACCAGCAACCTCGGTTCGCATCAGATCATGGCGATGAGCGGCCAACCGCAACAGACCATTCGCGATGCGGTGTGGGAGGAGGTGAAGGCGCATTTCCGCCCCGAGTTCCTCAACCGCATCGACGAGGTGGTGGTGTTCCACGCGCTGGGCGAGAAGGAGATTGCCGACATCGCGCGTATCCAGTTGCGCAGCCTCGAAGGACGGCTGGCGCAGATGGATATGCGGCTCGATGTGAGCGACGAGGCGCTGGCCGAGATCGCGCGCGCGGGCTTCGATCCGGTGTTCGGCGCGCGGCCGCTCAAGCGGGCGATTCAGCAGCGCATCGAGAATCCGCTGGCCAAGCTCATTCTCGAAGGCCGCTTCGGCCCGAAGGATGTGATTCCGGTGAAGGTGCGCGCGGGCGAGATTGTGTTCGATCGGGGATGAAGCTGGAGGGCGTGTCAGCCCTTCATCAGCTTTTCAGCCACTTCAGGAAGTCGGCGTACGGCTTGGCGTCGCCGACTTCCCATCCCGGAATATGCAGCGCGTGGTTCACCTCGCTGGCAGAAGCGCCGAGCAACGCGCTGCGCACCGCTTCGACCTGCTGGGCGGGCACGTCTGGCGCGGCCACCAGCGCCCAGAAGGGCATGGGCTGGTGCGCCAGCACGATGCCGCCCCGTTCGGCCCAGGCTTTGGACACTACCGGGGTGACCACGCCGACTGCGGCGACATGCATATCGCGCATCAGGCCGATCACCGCATTCTGCGTATTCACTCGGGAAATGTGGCGGGGCGTGCCGCCGTGTTCACGCCAGATTTTCTGCGCCACGAGATCGACGAGGCTGCCCTGTTTCGGCGCCAACATCACCGCTGAGGGCGATTGCCAGACCTGCGCGGGTGACACGCAGACCTGCGCCGGAAGTGCGTTCATGCCCAGAATGCTCAGGGAGCTGCCACCCAGCAGCACTTTGCCCGGTTGCCCCGGACAAGACTGGGCGATGAGGTCGGTGCCGAAGTGCAGGGTATTCTGGCCGACGGCCACCAGGCGCCAGCCCTTGGCGAGCAAAGCGGCGGTGAGATTGGGCGGCTTGACGAAAGCGAAGCTGAAGGGCAGGGCGCCATCGCCCCCAGCCGTCTGGAGCTTGGCCAGATTGAAGCCGGTCTCCCAGATGATCTTGCGCTGGACAGCGCTGCCGATCAGCGCGGCCAGCTTCTGCGCCACCACGAACTGATCTTGCTGATTGCCGACTGCCAAACCCAGGTTCAGCCCCAGCAGCGCCGGCTGTTGCGTGGTGGTCGGGGCATTTTTTTCGACAGCAGCCTGCGCGACGGCAGGCCGCAGCACACTGGCGAGCAAGGCCGCACCCAGGCAGAAAACGCACAGGCGGACAAGACCGGCGCCACGGCACCAGAGATTTTGTGCCCCGTTCATTGGGGCGCGCGGGGGACGGAGAGCGGACATGATCGACCTATTCTGAAGGCGCCAACGTTGCCGAGCGTGAAACGAGGCATGAAAACCGGGACGCTGAGCGAGGACTTTACATTTGATCGGCGCACCTGCCGTGCGGGTTTACCTGAGGGCTTCCTGGAGTGTGAATCGGTGTGAAATCCGTCACGAGCCGCAAGTGTGGCGAACCATTTGGCAGCCGGTCAATCCTCTTTAACATCACAATACTCATTGGGAGGAATGCCGTGTTTCGTTTGTCATTCGCGGGCTTGGCGTTGACGCTGGCCTTGGCGGGTTGTGCGCAGCATGAACAGCAGCAGAAATGGGCGATGGACTACATCGGTCCGAAAATCATGCAGCCGCTGCAGTTCACCGATATCGCTTCAAGCAGTGGCAAGCTGGAGTCGTCCAAGGACTTTCTCGGCAAAGTGGTGGTACTGTATTTCGGCTACACCCACTGCCCGGACGTCTGCCCGACCACCATGGCGCACCTCGCCCGCGCCGAGCAACTGCTGGGGCCGCAGGGCAAGGACGTGCAGGTGATCTTTGCCACGGTCGATCCCAAGCGCGATACGCCCAAGGTGCTCGACGCTTATGTGCACGCTTTCATGTCCAGCGCCATCGGTCTGAGCGGCACCGTGGCGCAGACCAAAACGCTGGCGGGCCGCTATCACGTCAGCTATTCCTACGGCAAGCCCGACGCGCATGGCAACTATGTGGTCAACCACAGCGCGGC
>NZ_JBYCKI010000226.1:0-6193 GCF_057473305.1 Thiomonas sp. TH-17 | reverse complement strand
CGCGGGCCTGGGCCGGCCGCAGGCGGCGCTTGATGATCTTGCCGTTGACGCGAATCTGGTCGGTCGGCAGGATGCGCTGCCCCAGATGCGCCGGTTCGCCGTTGACCGAAACCCGCCCGGCCAGGATGAGGTCTTCCATCTCGCGCCGTGAACCCACACCGCTCTGCGCCAGCACCTTATGCAGCTTGGGCGCATCTTCGGCCGGGGCCAGTACGCGGCGCACGATCTCGGCGGTTTCCGCCGCCTGGTCGTAAGTGCCCGAAATCACATCCTGAATCTGCACGCCGACCAGCGGCGGGGCCGCGGCGGCGGCGGGCGCTGTCGCGCCAGGCTGCGGTGCCTGCGGCTCGGTCTGGCTACGCGGGCTTTTCGGTGAACGTGGTGGACGCGCCGCGCGCCTGGGCTCAAGCGGCTGCTGCGGCTCAGTCTGCGGGCTCGCCTCTGCGGCTTCTGCCACGCCGGCGTCTGCACTCTCGGCGCTTTGCGTATCAGGTTCAGGCGGCAAAGCAGTCACCGCTTCAACCGTGGACGGCGCAACAGCTTCGCCAGACTCCGGCGCTGCGCCCTCTTCGGTGCTTGCAGCCGCAGTCTTGCGCGCCGTGCGGCGAGGGGCGGCGCGGGTCTTGCGCGCTGGCGGCGTATCGGCCACGGCCTCGGGCGCGGGGTTGAGTTCGGGGGAGTCAGGCGAGTCGGTAGAGCTCATGGTGCTGTCCGTTCAAGGTCAGTCGTTCGGCAGCGCACCTTCGGGCGCACTGCGGGGCATAGAGGCCGGCTGCACGACTTCGGTCGTTTCAGACGGAGGGATGGTGTTCATCGGGTTCAGCATCGGCCACGGCAGGGGCTGGCGCTTCTTGCGGAGGGGTTTCTTGCGGGGCTTCCAGACTCTCGATTTCAGGCAGGCGCTGCTGCAGACCGTCGAAATTCGGCAGCATGTCGCCGCGCTCGCCCAATAGCGGCAGGGCGTCGAGGGTTTTCAGTCCGAGATCGTCGAGGAATTGCGCCGTGGTCGCCAGCAGGGCCGGACGGCCCGGCGCTTCGCGGTGGCCGATCACCTCCACCCAGCCCCGGTCTTCAAGCTGACGGATGATCTGGGCATTGACCACCACCCCGCGAATCTCTTCGATGTCGCCCCGGGTCACGGGTTGACGATAGGCGATGATGGCCAGCGTTTCCAGCACGGCGCGCGAATACTTTTGCGGCTTCTCGGGATAGAGCCGATCGAGGAAAGGCTGCATCTCCGCCCGGCTCTGAAAGCGCCAGCCCTGCGCCAGTTGCGCAAGCTCGACGCCGCGCTCCTGCCAATCGCTGCGCAGTTCGTCGAGCAGCGCGCGCACGGTGTCTGCGGCGATCGTGTCGTCGAACAAGCGCCGCAGTTCAGCGACGGAAAGGGCTTGGGAAGCACAGATCAGCGCGGTCTCGAGGACCCGCTTGGCCTCTTGCGTGTTCATAGATACCCGGTAAAGGGCGGCATCAGCCGGAACTCGTCCGCTGTGCCGCAGGTGCCCAAAGGCGGGCGCGATGTGTCAATGCGTGGCGCTCAATCAGCGCCCCCAGAATCAGGCCGTACCCGACCCGTCCCCTTGGGGATCAAGAAAACTCGGGACGGCCCCGCGTTTCCCTGACAGTTATGAAGCAATTTTAATACGTCTGCGCAGCGCACTTGCCGCTCACGCTTCAGGCGGCAGGGGCAAGCTCTGCTGCCACGGGCGGATAGAACGCGTCGGCGTGCAGATCGTTCTCCGGCAGGCCACGTTCCAGCAGTGACGCGCTGATGGCCTCGACCATGCCTGGCGGCCCGGCCAGATAGACCTTGGAACCGGCAAAGTCGGCCACCTGTTCCAGCAGATGCGCGGCGAGCGGACGATGCACGGCCTGCGGCGGATCTCCCGCTTGCACCTCGTCCAGCGAAAGGTGGTAGCTGAAGTTGCGGTAGCTGCGGCGCATCTGCTCCATCTGTTCCAGACCATACACATCGGCCTGATTGCGAAATCCGGCAAACAGCACCACGGGTTCGAGCTTGCCGTTGTCGAGCGCGGTCTGCGCCACGCTGAGCATGGGCGCCAGGCCGGTGCCGCCGCCCACGGCATAGAGCGGCCCTTGGTGGCGCGGACGGAAATAGCTCGTTCCCATGGGCCCGCGCACCAGCAACTGCGCGCCAGGGCGTATCACGCCCCCCAGCAGGCTGCTCAGCGCCCCGGTCGGGGTGCGCCGGATGTGAAACTCCAGCAGATCGTCATATTCCGCATCGACAGGCGTGCTGGCCATGGAGAAATCGCGCGCGATTTCCTGCCCATCCACCTCGACCACGATCTGGGCATACTGGCCTGCCGAAAAGGTGAACGGAATGCCTTCCATATCGGCGAACTCGATGTGCAGCCGCAGCGCGAAAATATCCTGCGTCAACGGCTCCAGCGCCACCACGCGGCACAGCAATTTGCGCTCGGGGTGCGCGATCAGATCGTCGCTATCGGTCAGCCGGATGGTGATGTCTTCGCTCAGAATGGCACGGCAGGCCAGAATGATGCCGCTGTCCCGCTGCGCATCGGGCAGGGCCTTGGGATCGTATTTTTTCAGCTTGACCTGACCCGACTCGAGCACGCACTTGCACGAACCGCATTCCCCCGACTTGCAGGAATAACGAATCGGCACCTGATGCCGCCGCAGCAGCTTCAGCAGGTTCTCGTCGGGGTCGGCAAGAAGATCAGTCTCTGAGGGAAGAACGTGTACGCGGGGCATGGAGTGAATGCTTTGAAGAAACTCGCCGGGCCGCCCCAAGAGTTTCTTGCCCCTTGAGGGGAAAACCGAGCGAAGCGAAGGTTTCGGGGTGGGCTTAAACAGCGACTTCGCCCGTCTCGCCGGTACGAATACGCACGACCTGCTCGACGCTGGTGACAAAAATCTTGCCGTCGCCAATTTTTCCGGTACGCGCCGCCTTGACGATGGACTCGATCGCCCGCTCGACCTGGTCTTCCTTGATGACGGCCTCGACCTTGACCTTGGGCAGGAAATCCACCACATATTCGGCGCCGCGATACAACTCGGTATGCCCCTTCTGACGGCCAAAACCCTTGACTTCAGTCACCGTCAGGCCGGTGACGCCAATCTCCGCCAAGGCCTCGCGTACCTCGTCGAGTTTGAACGGCTTGATGATGGCGGTGATGAGTTTCATGTCAGGGCTCCTCGGTGTGATTGAAAACGGAATTTAACTGCGGATGCGCGAATCGGCAGAATTCAGAACGATTCCCGGAATTTTGAGGTGATCGGATAGCGCCAATCGCGGCCGAATGCGCGGTGCGTGATGCGGATGCCCGGAGGAGCCTGCCGCCGCTTGTATTCAGACAGTTTGAGCAGGTGTACCACGCGCTCGACATCGGCCCGGGCGTAGCCTGCGGCCAGCACGGTTTCCACCCGCTCGTCCTGTTCCATATAGCGCTGCAGAATGCCGTCGAGCACGTCATACGGAGGCAGGCTGTCCTGATCGGTCTGATCGGCGCGCAGCTCGGCGCTGGGCGCGCGGGTGATGATGCGCTGCGGAATGACCTCGGCCTCGCCCATAGCGGCCGCGTGCGCGTTGCGCCACCGGGCCAGCTCCCAGACCAGGGTCTTGGTCACGTCCTTGATGACGGCAAAGCCACCGGCCATGTCGCCGTAGAGCGTGGCGTAACCCATGGCCATCTCGCTCTTGTTGCCGGTGGTCAGCACGATGCGTCCGCTGTTGTTCGACAGGCCCATGAGCAAGGTGCCGCGAATGCGGGCCTGAATATTCTCCAGCGTGGTGTCGCCGGGGTGCTCCTGCAGCAGCGGGGCCAGCGTGGCGCGGAAGGTCTCGAACAGCGGGGTGATGGGCAGCACGTCGTACTGCACGCCCAGGCGATGCGCCATCTCGGCGGCGTCGTCAAGCGAGATCTGCGCGGTGTATTGCGACGGCATCATCACCGCGCGCACCTTTTCGGCGCCGAGCGCATCGACGGCGATGGCCAGCACCAGCGCCGAATCCGCCCCGCCCGACAGCCCGATGAGCGCCCCTGGAAATCCGTTCTTGCCCAAATAGTCGCGCACCCCAAGCACCAGCGCCGCGTACACCTCGGCATGATCGGACTTCAACGGCGCCACATGCGCCGGAGTCTGCTTGAGCACCTCGCCGCCGGCCACATCGACGCGCAAGATGTCTTCGACGAATTGCGGCGAGCGTGCCACGAGATCGCCTGCGCGGTCGAGCACGAAAGACGCGCCGTCGAACACGATCTCATCCTGCCCGCCCACCGTTTGCGAAGCGACCAGCGCCATGCCGTTTTCCAGGCAGCGCTCGCGCATCACCCGCTCGCGTTCCGCCGTCTTGCCGCGGTGGTAGGGCGAGGCATTGAGCACCAGCAGCACCTGGGCGCCGGCCGCGCGGGCCATGCGCGGCGCATGCGGCAGCCAGGCGTCTTCGCAAATATTGATGCCGAAATGCGTTCCCCCGGCCTCGAACACCACCGGCTGATCGCCCGGAGCGAAATAACGGCGTTCATCGAACACCTGATAGTTGGGCAACTCATGCTTGCAATAGGTCGCTTCGACCACGCCGCCCCGCAGCAGCGACGCCGCGTTGCAGGCCACCGCCTGCTGGGTCGAGGCGATCCGTGGCGCTTCGGCGGCGGCCAGCCCCAGCGGATGCCCGACGACCAGCGCCAATTCCGGCAGATCCGACAGGTCATGCGCAAGCTGCTTCAATGCGGCAGCACTGGCTTGAAGAAAGGCCGGGCGCAGCAACAAGTCTTCCGGGGGATAGCCGGTCAGCGCCAGTTCCGGGGTGACGACTACGCGCGCGCCCTGTGCGTAAGCGCGCTGCGTCAGGCGTGCGATCTGCGCCGCATTGCCCGCAAGATCACCCACGGTCGGGTTGCATTGAATAACAGCGAGTTGGAGAGTCATGGCTGAGGATTTTCGCACCGAGTTGTCGGACGCGGTGAGCGCACTGCCCGCCGCCGACTGGGAGAGCCTGGTCGCGGCAACGCCCGGCACCACGCCGTTTCAGCGCCATGTCTGGCTGAGCGCGCTGGAGCAAAGCGGCTGCGTGGGCGCAGAGACTGGCTGGCAGACCGTGGTCGTTTCGCTGCGGGATGCCAGCGGCGCGCTGACCGCTGCCTGCGTGCTGTATGTGAAATCGCACTCCTACGGCGAATACGTTTTCGACTGGGCCTGGGCCCGCGCCTATGCCGAGAACGGCCTGCCCTACTACCCCAAACTCCTGCTCGCCGTGCCCTTCACTCCCGTGGGCGGCGCCAAGCTGCTGGGGCGCGACGCCACCGCGCGCAAAGCGCTGCTGAGCGAAATTCTGGCCATCGCCCAGCGCAGCGGGTTCAGTTCGCTGCACGCCCTTTTTCTCGATCCGCAGGAGGCCGAGTGGTGCGAAGCGCTCGGCCTGTTAGAGCGCACCACCCTGCAGTTTCACTGGCGCAACCCTCCTGCAGAAGGTGCTGCAGTTTGGCCCGATTTCGAGGCTTTTATCGGCAGTTTGCGGCACGATAAACGCAAAAATATCAAACAAGAGCAACGCCAGGTGCGCGATGCCGGAGTTTGTTTCCGCGCCTTTGTCGGGGCAGAAATCACCGAATCGCACTGGGATTTTTTCACCCGCTGCTATCAAACGACCTACGCCCTGCACGGCTCTGATCCCTACCTGAACGGCGCTTTTTTTCAGACCATCGGCGCCTATATGCCCGAGCACTGTCTGCTGTTTGTCGCCGAACGAGACGGCCAGCCCGTGGCCAGTTCGCTCGTCCTGCTCGACCCGCAAAGCCGCATCGCCTACGGTCGCTACTGGGGCGCCGTCGCCTACATTCCCGCCCTGCACTTCGACGCGTGCTATTACCAGCCCATTGCCTGGTGTCTGGCCCACGGCTACACCACCTTCGAAGGCGGCGCGCAGGGGGAACACAAAATGGCGCGTGGACTGCAACCCGTCGCCACCCGCTCGGCGCATTGGCTGGCGCACCCGCAGTTTTCGCGGGCGGTGGAAGACTATCTGGAGCGTGAATCAGCCGCCCTCGCCGAGCATCAGAACAGCCTGCAAGAGCGCCTGCCGTTCAAGGAAGTGCAGTGAACCCGCGGCGCTTCAGGCCCGCTGCGCCAGCTGCTTTTCGATGAAGGCGAGTAAACCCGCGCTGGCCTGCTCCACCAGATCGAGTACCCGCTCGAAATCGCGTTCAGT
>NZ_JBYCKI010000225.1:0-5645 GCF_057473305.1 Thiomonas sp. TH-17 | reverse complement strand
CCGGTATGCAGAAGCAAGACGTGCAAGCAATTCTGACGGCACGAGACGAGCCGAAAAAGAACAGCGCAAAAAGCCCGTCGCCCGCTGCTCCGCATCTGGCGGAACAAGCGGGCGACGGGCCCTGATCTATTTTGCCGCCACCCTCTGCGCAACAAACGCAAAAAATGGGCGGAAAACGCAAATCAACAGACGAGGATTGCGATCAGATCACCTGACCTTTGGTGATCAGGCGGCTGACCACCCAGGCCTTGGTTTTGGAGATCGGACGCGATTCCGCGATCTCAACCACATCGTTCAGGTGGTACTGGCCCGACTCGTCATGCGCGCTGTACTTCTTAGAGCGCGCAATCAACTTGCCATAGATCGGGTGCTGAATACGGCGCTCCACCAGCACGGTCACCGTCTTTTGCCGCTTGTCGCTGACCACGCGGCCGACCAGCGTGCGCTGGACTTTCTTTTGTTCAGTCATGGCTTAACCCTTGGCCTTTTTTTCTTGAATCAGGGTACGAACCCGCGCGATGGCACGCTTGGTGTTGCCCAGTTGACTCGTGTTCTGCAATTGCTGCGTGCCCTTCTGCATACGCAGATTAAAGTGAGCCTTGAGCAGACTGTCGAGTTCGGTCTGCAGCGCCGGAATATCCTTGGCGCGCAGTTCGGTGAGTTGAGCGGAAGTTTTCAAATCGCTCTCCTTAGGCGCCGATCTGGCGCGTGACAAAAATGGTGCGGAACGGCAGCTTGGCGGCAGCCAGCTCAAACGCTTCGCGCGCGATAGCCTCGGGCACCCCTTCGATTTCGTACAGCACGCGACCGGGCTGGACTTCCGAAACGTAGTACTCAGGGTTACCCTTGCCGTTACCCATCCGCACCTCGGCGGGCTTGATGGAAATCGGTTTGTCCGGGAACACACGGATCCAGATCCGGCCGCCACGCTTGACGTGACGTGAAATCGCGCGGCGAGCCGATTCGATCTGGCGAGCGGTGATGCGGCCGCGGGTGGTCGCCTTCAGGCCGAACTCACCAAAGGCCACCGTGGCGCCGCGTGTAGCCAGGCCCGTGTTGCGGCCTTTTTGCTCTTTGCGGTATTTGCGACGTGCGGGTTGTAGCATGAAATTTCTCCTTAAGCGCTGTCGTTAGGCGCCAGTTGCACCGCCGGATGCGCCACCCGACTGGGCCGGTTTGCGCACGCGCTTGACAGCAACGGATTTTTCGCCATCGGCAGCCGGTGCGGCACGACGAGCGCCAGACGGACGGGCTGCACCGGGGCGGCGATTGCGACGATCTTCCTCAGGGGCCGCGGGCTCGGCCTTGGCCGGAACGATAGCGCCCTTGGCCGGCGTATCGCCCTTGTAAACCCAAACCTTCACGCCGATGACGCCGTAGGTCGTCTTGGCTTCAGAGGTCGCGTAGTCGATATTCGCACGCAGGGTCTGCAGAGGCACGCGGCCTTCACGGTACCACTCACGCCGAGCAATTTCGATGCCATTCAGTCGGCCAGAAGACATGATCTTGATGCCCTGAGCGCCCATACGCATGGCGTTCTGCATGGCACGCTTCATGGCACGGCGGAACTGAATGCGCTTTTCGAGCTGCTGGGTGATGGAGTCGGCGATCAGCTGGGCATCGATCTCGGGCTTGCGCACCTCTTCAATGTCCACAGCGACCGGCACGCCCAAGCGCTTGGCCAGTTCGGCCTTCAGGTTTTCAATGTCTTCGCCTTTTTTACCAATCACCACACCTGGGCGGGCGCTGTAAATGGTGATGCGGGCGTTTTTGGCCGGGCGCTCGATGAGCACGCGCGACACCGAAGCATTTTTCAAACGCTTCGCCAGGTACTCGCGCACCATGATGTCTTCGCTGAGCATCTTGGCGTACTGGGTGCTCGGCGCATACCAGCGAGAAGCCCAGCCGCGGGTGACGGCCAGACGGAAACCGGTCGGATGAATTTTCTGTCCCATATGACGTCCTCAGTTCCCGACTTGAATGTAGATATGGCAGGTGGGCTTGCTGATGCGATTGCCGCGACCCTTGGCGCGCGCACTGAAGCGCTTGAGGGTTGCACCCTCTTCCACCATGATCTGAGTCACTTTCAGTTCGTCCACATCGGCGCCATCGTTGTGCTCGGCGTTGGCGATGGCCGACTCCAGCACTTTCTTGATGATGCCCGATGCCTTCTTGGGCGAGAACTCCAGGATGTTCAAAGCGGAGTCCACTTTTTTACCGCGGATCAGGTCCGCCACCAGACGGCCTTTTTGGGCCGAGAGGCGAACGCCGCGTAGGGTTGCACGAGTTTCCATGTGTCTGCCTTACCTCTTCGCCTTTTTATCGGCGGGATGTCCTTTGAATGTCCGCGTCAGCGCGAATTCGCCAAGCTTGTGGCCCACCATCTGGTCGGACACATACACCGGTACATGCTGCTTGCCGTTGTGCACGGCAATCGTCACGCCGATGAATTCGGGCAGGATGGTGGAACGACGCGACCAGGTCTTCACCGGGCGCTTGTCTTTGGTGCTGACAGCAGCTTCAACCTTCTTCAGCAGATGCTGGTCGCAGAACGGACCTTTTTTGAGTGAGCGAGCCATGTGCTATCCCTTACTTCTTACGACGCGACACGATCATGCTCTGCGTGCGCTTGTTGTTGCGGGTGCGATAACCCTTGGTCGGCGTACCCCACGGGCTGACCGCCACGCGGCCTTCGCCAGTCTTGCCTTCACCACCGCCATGCGGGTGGTCGACCGGGTTCATGGCCACGCCACGCACCGTCGGGCGAATACCTTGCCAACGCTTGGCACCAGCCTTGCCGTACTGGCGCAGGTTGTGCTCTTCGTTACTCACTTCGCCCAGCGTGGCGCGGCATTCGATGTGGATGCGGCGAACCTCACCAGAGCGCATGCGCACCTGAGCGTGGATACCCTCGCGCGCCAGCAGCACAGCAGAAGCGCCAGCGGAACGCGCGATCTGCGCGCCTTTGCCAGGTTGCATCTCGATGCAATGAATGGTTGAACCCACCGGAATATTGCGGATAGGCAGCGTGTTGCCCGCACGAATCGGCGCCTCGGAGCCGCTCATCAACGTGGCGCCTACTTCGAGGTTGCGCGGCGCAATGATGTAGCGGCGCTCGCCATCGGCGTAACACACCAGCGCAATGTGCGCGGTACGGTTCGGGTCGTATTCGATACGTTCGACCTTGGCCGGAATGCCGTCCTTGTCGCGACGGAAATCGACCACACGGTAATGGTGCTTGTGACCACCGCCGCGGTGGCGCGTGGTGATGTGACCATTGTTGTTACGGCCGGCCTTCTGGAACTGGGGCTCGAGCAGCGAACGCTCGGGCTCGCCCTTGTACAGATGCGGGTGCGAGACCTTGACGACGGCGCGGCGGCCAGCCGAGGTCGGTTTGACTTTGACGACGGGCATTTAAATACCCTCCTGCGCGAAATTCAGCTCTTGGCCTGCCTTCAGGCAGACATAGGCTTTCTTGACATGATTGCGACGGCCCGTGCCACGCGCGGTGCGCTTGACCTTGCCCTTGATGTTGGTGACCTGCACCGACTCGACATCGACCTTGAACAGCAGTTCGACGGCGGCCTTGATTTCAGGCTTGGTCGCATCACGCAGGACGCGAAACACCACTTGATTCCGCTTTTCAGCGACCATCGTCGCCTTTTCCGAAATGACCGGCGTGCTGAGAACCTGCATCAGACGCTGCGGATTGAGAACAGCTTGCGTCATGACAGCATCTCCTGAAGTTGGCTGACGGCGCCCTTGGTCATCACGACCTTCTTGTAGAACATAAGGGACAGCGGGTCAGCGTAGCGCGGCTCGACCACCAGAACATTCGGCAGATTGCGCGCAGCGAGGAACAGGTTTTCATCCGCACCGTCAGCAATGATCATCACCGACTCGAAGCCCATCGCCTTGCACTTCTCGGCAACCAGCTTGGTCTTCGGCGCATCCACGGTGAAAGTGTCGACCACCACGAGGCGACCTTCGCGTGCCAGTTGCGAAAACAGCGAACGCATCCCCGCGCGGTAGGCCTTTTTGTTGACCTTGTGCGTGAAGTTCTCGTCCGGCGAATTCGGGAAAATCTTGCCGCCCCCACGCCACAGCGGGGACGACGTCATACCGGCACGAGCGCGACCCGTACCCTTTTGCTTCCAGGGCTTGCGAGTCGAGTGCTTGACCACGGCGCGGTCTTTCTGGGCACGATTACCCAGCCGAGCATTGGCCTGATAAGCGATCACGATCTGGTGCACCAGGTCTTCGTTGAAGTCGCGGCCGAACACTTCGGGGCTGACGTCAAACTTGTCGGCAGGTTGGCCCTGCGCATTCAGAAATTCGAGTTGCATCACTGACCTCCTGCCGCAGCCTTGACCGCGGGACGCAGAAACACAAAGCCAGAACGCGACCCCGGCACCGCACCCTTGACCAGGATGAGCTGACGAGCTTCGTCGATGCGAACCACTTCCAGGTTCTGCACCGTCACGGTTTCATTACCCAGCTGACCGGCCATGCGCTTGCCAGGAAACACACGTCCGGGATCCTGGGCCATACCGATGGAACCCGGCGCGCGCGTGGTGACCGAGTTACCGTGAGAGGCGCGGTTGGACGAAAAATTGTGGCGCTTGATCGAGCCAGCGAAGCCCTTGCCGATCGACACACCCTGTGCATCGACCATCTGGCCGACCTGAAACAGCGAAGCGGGAACCGTCGCACCCGGCGCGTAATCGGCCGCTTTTTCAGCGGGCAGATCAAACTCCTTGAGGATTTCGGCCGGCTCGACCCCCGCTTTCGCCAAGTGACCCGCCTGGCCCTTGGTGAGGCGTGACGGCTTGCGAGAGCCGTAAGCCACCTGGACGGCGCTATAGCCATCCACATCTTGCGTGCGCACCTGCGACACCCGGTTGCCAGACGCATCCAGCACGGTGACGGCGATGGATGCCCCATCGTCGGTGAACACACGCGTCATTCCGACCTTGCGCGTGACAAGGCCCATTGAATGTGAGCTCATTGTTTTCTCCTACCCGGCTACGATTGGCCAGGCCCGTAAGTTATTCAAGCGACTCAAGCTACGCGGCTTGAGTCAATCACTGCCCAGTTTCTTTCAGGCATCACCAGAAAGAAAGCCTTAAATCATACATCAAGCGCCCTGCAATCTGCAAGGCACGATGCTCACTGCAGTTTGATTTCCACATCAACGCCCGCAGGCAGATCGAGCTTCATCAGAGCGTCTACCGTCTTGTCCGTCGGATCAACGATGTCCATCAGACGCAAATGCGTGCGGATTTCCAGCTGATCGCGGGAGGTCTTGTTGACGTGCGGCGAACGCAGGATGTCAAACCGCTGCAGGCGTGTCGGCATCGGCACGGGGCCTTTGACAATGGCACCGGTGCGCTTGGCGGTATCGACGATCTCCATTGCGGACTGGTCGATCAGCTTGTAATCAAACGCCTTCAGGCGAATACGGATTTTCTGGTTTTGCATGATGTTCTCTTCAAAGAGCGAAGGCCGACGCCGAAAGTGAGCGGCGCCAGCCGATTCCGTTTAACGATTTACTCGATGATCTTGGCCACAACCCCGGCGCCGACGGTACGACCGCCTTCACGGATGGCGAAGCGCAGACCTTCTTCCATCGCGATCGGGGCGAT
>NZ_JBYCKI010000224.1:0-5461 GCF_057473305.1 Thiomonas sp. TH-17 | reverse complement strand
GCATCGACATCTTCGCGCCAGTGCCAGCAGCGTTCGCATTTGGGCTGCTTCGTGGGCGTCACCACGATGCGCAGTTCTCCATCGCTCGGGTGCAGGCTGGCGCGCGAGGTGATGAGCACAAAGCGCAGATCGTCGCCCAAGCGTTCGAGCAGGGCGTGCTCGGCCGGCGGGGCGTAAATATCGACTTCGGCCTGCAGCGAAGAACCGATCTTGCCTTGCTCGCGGAGGGCCTCGATTTCCTTGTTGGTCGCCTCTCGTATGGCACGAATGCGCGCCCACTGCTCAAGTAGCACGGCGCTGTCGGCCTGCTCGGGCCACTGCCAATAGGTCTCGACGAAAATGCTCTCGGTCTTGCCGATCAGCGCCCAGGCTTCTTCGGCGGTGAAGCTGAGGAAGGGCGCCATCCAGCGCAGCATGCCTTGGGTGATCTGCCACAGGGCGGTCTGGGCGCTGCGTCGGGCAAGGCTGTCGGGCGCGGTGGTGTAGAGGCGGTCTTTCAGGGCGTCGAGATAGAACGCGCCTAGGTCTTCGGAGCAGTAGACCTGCAGCTTGGCCACCACCGGGTGGAACTCGTATTTGTCGTAATGCGCCAGGATGACCGATTGCAGACTCTGCGCCTGCGCAAGCGCCCAGCGGTCGAGTTCGAACATCTGGCTCAGCGGTACGGCATGCCGGGCGGGATCGAAGTCGCTGGTATTGGCCAGCAGAAACCGCAGCGTGTTGCGGATGCGGCGATAGCCGTCGACCACACGGGCGAGGATTTTGTCGTCTCCCGCAATGTCGCCGGAATAGTCGGAGGCGGCCACCCACAGGCGGATGATTTCCGCCCCGAGCTTGTTGCAGGTCTGCAGCGGATCGATGCCATTACCCAGCGACTTGCTCATCTTGCGGCCCTGGCTGTCCACGGTGAAACCGTGGGTCAACAGGCCTTTGTAGGGCGCGCGGCCGTACATGGCGCACGAGGTGAGCAGCGAGGAATGAAACCAGCCGCGGTGTTGGTCATGGCCTTCCAGATAGAGATCGGCCTGCGGGCCTTCGGCATGGCCCGCGCCGGCATGACTGCCCATGAGTACGGTGGTGTGCGTGGTGCCCGAGTCGAACCAGACTTCGAGAATGTCAGAGCTTTTGCTGTAGAGCGCCGCGTCGTCTGCGCAACCCACGCGGGCGAGGATGTCGGCGGCGCCGGCCTTGCTCCAGGCCTCGATGCCGCCATGCTCCACCATCTCGGCGGCGATATCGAGAATGTCCATGGTGCGCGGGTGCAGTTCGCCGCTGTCTTTGTGCAGAAAAAACGGGATCGGCACGCCCCAGCTCCGCTGGCGGCTGATGCACCAGTCCGGCCGGTTGGCAATCATGTCGTGCAGGCGCGCCTTGCCGTTCTCGGGATAAAAGCTGGTGTGCTCAATGGCCTCAAGTGCCATCTGCCGCAGCGTTTTTGGCGCCTTGTCCTTGGTGAACACGCCTTCGCCTTCGTCCATGCGGATGAACCACTGCGCCGCGGCGCGATAGATCACCGGCACTTTGTGGCGCCAGCAGTGCGGGTAGCTGTGGGTGATGCTGTAGGTGGCCATCAGCCGATCAGCCTGGCGCAGGGTGTCGATGATGTGAGGCACCGCCTTCCAGATGTTCTGCCCGCCGAACAGCGGAAAGTCGGGCGCGTAGCTGCCGTCGCCCTGCACCGGGTTGAGGATGTCCTCATAGGCCATGCCGTGCGCAACGCAGGAGTTGAAGTCGTCGACACCGTAAGCGGGTGAGGAATGCACGATGCCGGTACCGTCGTCGGCGGTAGCGTAGTCGGCCAGATAGACCGGCGACAGTCGGCGGTAACCCGCATCCACCTCGTAGAGCGGGTGGCGGAACTCCAGCCCGCCCAGCGCCTTGCCGGGCGCGGTGGCCGCGATCGCGCCCTCCATCTCATAACGCTTCAGGCAGGCCTCGACCAGACTGGCGGCCAGCACCAGGTAGCCGCGTGGCGTATTGACCAGGGCGTATTCGATTTCCGGGTTGAGATTGAGCGCCTGATTGGCGGGAAGCGTCCAGGCGGTCGTCGTCCAGATGACGGCGAAGGCGGGCTTGGCGGCATCGGGCAGCGCGGGCAGGCCAAAAGCCGAAGCGAGCGCTGCGCGATCATTCGACTCAAAAGCGACATCGAGCGTCTGCGATTTTTTGTCGGCATATTCGATCTCGAATTCGGCCAGCGACGAACCGCAATCAAAACACCAATACACCGGCTTGAGGCCACGATAGACAAAGCCGCGCTCGATCACCCGTTTGAAAGCACGAATCTCCGCCGCTTCGTTGACGAAATCCATGGTGCGATAGGGATGATCCCAGTCGCCCAGCACGCCCAGGCGCTTGAAATCCGTCCTTTGCTGGTCGATCTGCGCCGTCGCATAGGCGCGGCTCTTGGCCTGCATCTCGTCGCGTGGCAGGCAGCGGCCAAACTGCTTTTCAATGGCGTTTTCGATCGGCAGACCGTGGCAGTCCCAACCGGGAATGTAAGCCGCATCAAAGCCGCTCAGCTGACGCGCCTTGACGATCATGTCCTTCAGAATCTTGTTGACCGCATGCCCCATGTGAATCTGGCCATTGGCATACGGCGGGCCGTCGTGCAGCACGAATTTCGGCGCTCCGGAGCGCGCCAGGCGCAACCTCTGGTAGAGACCGTTTTCGTTCCAGTCCGCGATCCATTGCGGTTCGCGCTTGGGCAGATCGCCGCGCATGGGGAAGGGCGTGTCAGGCAGGTTCAGCGTGGCCCGGTAATCGGGTTTTTCGGCTGCGGAGGAGTCGGCGTGATCCATGGAATTGCAGTGCTGTGCTGGAGCCCCGAGCAAAGGGTCCATTGAGAAGGAGTGAGCGAGAAAAAAGTGAACGGCGATATCACCCGAAGCAGCCGATCGTCAAAGTTGGGCGAGTCGGGTGCCTGAGGGCGCGCGCCGTCAAATTCGATCGCGGGTGGTCTGTCTGGCGAGCTGAGCAAACCAGGCGCGCGCCTGGTCGCTGTCGTTCTGAATCGCCGCAATCAGTTGAGTCAGGTCGGGGTAATGCGCTTCGTCGCGCAGTTTGTGCAGGAGTTCCACCCGGATGAGTTTACCGTAGGCATCTCCCTGCCAATCGAACACATGCGTTTCCAGCAACACCCGCCCGTCGGTCTCGACGGCCGGTCGCGTTCCCAGGCTCGCCACGGCGGGCAGGGGCGCCAACTCCAGCCCGTGCACCCGGGCGACGAAAACACCGCCAAGCGCGGGGCGTGCGCGATCAAAACGCAGATTCAGCGTCGGGAAGCCCAACTGGCGGCCAAGTTTGGCCCCGTGCAGCACATGCCCCGAAATGGCATAAGGGCGACCCAGCAAAACCTGCGCGGTCTCCATGTCTCCCGCCTGCAGCGCCTGCCGCACAGCCGAACTCGAGATTCTCAGCGCGGTTTCCGTGACTACAGGCATCTGCCGCGCTTCGCCGCCAAGGTTGCGCATCAAGGTATCGAGCTGGGCGAAATCTCCCGCGCGCCTGGCGCCAAAGCGGAAATCATCGCCAACCAGGACGAATTGCGCCTTCAGGCCTTGCCACACGATCTGCGCCACAAACTCCTCTGGAGATAACGCGGCGATGCGGGGGTCGAAGCGCAGCACGACCACTTGCTGCACTCCGGCTTCACGCAAGGCGCACAACTTGTCGCGCAAGGTCGAAATATGGCTGGGCGCGGAGTCGGGCCGGCCCTGGAGTGTTGCAAAAAAATCACGCGGGTGCGGCTCGAAAGTCAGCACCGTCGGCACCAGTCCACGCGACCGGGCGACTTGCACCAACTGGTGCAACATGGCGAGATGCCCCCGGTGCACCCCATCGAAATTGCCGATGGTCAGTGCCGTTCTCGAGGCCAATGATTTGTGATGAATTCCTCTAAAAACATGCATAAAAACAATTTGTTAGAGTGTTATTTTGAGAGAGTTTCTGAGGTGTTGCAGCGATCCAAACAATAGGTGTCTGCTTTGAGGGTACGCACCAATGCGATGCGCTCGCCAGCGAATCGCTGAGACCCTGCCCGTATGAAAAACGTCTATTGTCCGCCTTATCCAACCCCGCGCCGTTTGCTGTAGTGCACAGAGGGTTTGCCCTGCGCTGAATTGTCGCGCGCGCTGGTTTTTTGCGTGTATAGTTAATGCGCAGTCGAAACAAGAGCCAAGGTTCTCATTTGCTTGAGGGTTGGTTTGTGGCGGTTTCACAGTAGTGATTTGCCGGGCTTGTTGAAGATTTGCACTTATCTATATTTTCTTTAAAGGTTGATTCATGGCTACCGGTACTGTGAAATGGTTTAACGAGTCCAAGGGCTTCGGCTTCATCAAGCCTGATGAAGGCGGCGAAGATCTGTTCGCGCATTTTTCTGAAATTCAGGCCAAAGGTTTCCGCACTCTGCAGGAAAACCAGCGCGTCGAATTCACGGTAAAGGCTGGCCCGAAAGGTCCCCAGGCTTCTGCCATTCGCCCCATCTAAATTAGATAGGGTGGCTGCTTCCTGATCAAAAGTCAGGGCGTTGCAAAATCAACCGGCCACTGGCCGGTTTTTTTGTGCGCCAACTATCCCGATAGACTCACAGCCCATGGTCGAGGACTTCGTTCGGCATTACGGCTATGCCGCAGTGGCATTGGGCGCCCTTGCCGAGGGAGAGACCGTACTGCTGCTTGCGGGGTATGGCGCCCATCGTGGCTGGCTGGAGTGGCCCTGGGTTGTTTTGGTGGCGGCCCTGGCGGCTACGCTGGGGGATCAGTTTTTTTTCTTTCTGGGGCGTTGGTTTGGGCCGCAGTTGGTCAAGCGTTTCTCGGGCCTGGAAAACAATCTGCCCCGCGTTCAGCGCTTGCTGCATCGCGGGGCGCCCTGGGCGATTGTCAGCGTGCGCTTCCTCTATGGCTTACGCATCGCCGGGCCTGTGCTGATCGGCATGGCGGGCGTAGCGCCCTGGCGGTTTGTGCTTTACAACGCCATAGGCGCCGCCTTGTGGGCGCCGCTGGTCACGGGGCTGGGATGGTTTTTCGGCGCTGGCGTGGCGCAGTTGGCGTCTCGCTTGCAATGGGCCGAGGAAATCCTGCTGACTATCGTCATGGTCGTTGTATTCATCGTCTGGCGCCTGTGGAAGCGCCGACAGCGGGCCTCTTCAAATCTTTAGGCCCATCGCGTCCCGGACGGCGTGCATAGTTTGTTGTGCCGTGGCGCGCGCCTTGTCGCTGCCGTGCGCCAGGATGTCGCGAACCAGTGCTGGGTTGTCGAGATAGGGCTGCGCGCGCTCGAACATGGGTTGCTGTTCACGCAGGATGGCATCGATGACGGGCTGCTTGCACTCCAGGCAGCCGATGCCAGCCGTGGTGCAGCCGTGTTGCACCCAGTCGCGGGTGGCGTCGTCGGTGTAGGCCAGGTGGAATTGCCAGACGGGACAGAGTTCGGGCGTGCCGGGATCGGTGCGCTTGACGCG
>NZ_JBYCKI010000223.1:0-9141 GCF_057473305.1 Thiomonas sp. TH-17 | reverse complement strand
GATGACGCGGTCGCGGTAGCGGTGCGCCATTTCTTCGAGCAGCAGGTCCATGGTGGCGCTGGCAAACAGCTCGGTGGCTTGCGCGTTGGGCGTGCCCACGGGCAGCACGGCGAGCTTGGGGACGTTGGTCGCGAGGATGAGATCGGACAGATCGAGCTCGGGGTTGAGCAGTTTGTCGATCAAACCCTGCGCCGGGGCGATGCCCAGTCGTTCGAGCAGGCTGCTGCGCGAAGGATCGGCGTCGACCAGCAGCACGGTGTGGTTCAGCTCGGCGGCGATGCTCATGGCGAGGTTGGCCGCCACGAAGGTTTTGCCTTCGCCGGGCAGCGAGCTGGTGACCATGATGAGGTTGGGCCGGTCGATCTTGGCCGAGGCCGCCCCGGTGACGTTGGCCAGCAGCGGCCGCTTGACCACGCGGAACTCATCAACCAGCAGCGAGCGGGTGGCATGCGGCACGATATAGCCCTGAGCCGCCAGCTTGTCGAGATTGATTTCGACCTGCTTCGAGCGCGTGCCCATGTCTTGGGGTTTCGCCGCGCGTTTGACAGTCTCGGTCGGCTTGACTGGGGCGGCCTGCGGCTGCGCGCTCGCAGGTTCGGCCGCCGTGGGCATGAAGGGTGACGGTGCGGCTGGAGCGGCGTCTGCGGGAGGGGCGGGTGTCCACAGGACGTCCACCCCAGCGGTGCGGAGTTCCTCAAGACGCTTGACGGCTTGTTCAATGGTGCTCATGGTGTTTCCTTAAACGCCGGGCTGTCGCGTGAAATGGGCCCAGATGGCCCAGAGCAGCCCGATCAGCACGAGCCCGGCGATGCCCAGCGCGAGATTCACATTGTTCCGCTTGTCGTGGCTGAGAATTTCGGGCGAGTTCAGCAGGGAGATGCTGCCGAGCACGGGGCGGTCGATGGTTTCGCGCAGATGGCGCGGGCTGTGATAAGTGGGCATGATCTGCGAGACGATGAAACTCGCCGCTACCCCGCAGGCCAGCGCAAAAAACACCAGCAGGGCGATGAGAACGGGCTTGCTCGGAAACAGCGGACGGTGTTCCACGCGCGGGGGATCGACCACGCGGAACACGGCAAGCTGCGAGGAGGCATCGACGCTTTGCGTCAGCCCGGCCGACTGCCGTCGCGCCACCAGATCGTCGTAGCTCTTGCGAATGACGTCGTAGCCGCGCATGAGTTCGGCATATTGCTGGTCGAGCGCGGGCATTTTGTTGGCCTGACTGCGCAGCTGGGCCAGTCGAGCCTGAGCCTCGCCCACCTGGGCTTGAACCGAGGCCACGTTGGCGTCGGCCTGCGCGACCTGCACGCGCAGTTGCTGGTAAGCGGGGTTGGCGGCGCTGATGGTGTTGGCGCCGATGGGGGCTTGTTCAGCGGCTTGCGCGGGATGTTCCGCCGCGGCCTTCAGGCGTGATTTTCTTTCCGCTTCCAGGCGGGCCAGGGTCTGGCGCGCAGAAATGACGTCGGGATAGTCGTTGGTGTAGCGCTGCAGCAGATCGTCGAGCCGGTTGCGCTGCTCCTGAATTCGCCGGTCCACGTCAAGCACGGCCGCAGGAAGGCCTGGCGCTGCGGGGCCAGCGGCTGCCGCCATGTAGGGCGATGTCACGCTGATGGTGGGTGATTCTCCGCGCATCTGACCGCTGATGGCATTGCGCGCGGCAATGGCGGCGCTGAGCTGTCCCTGGAGTTGGGAGAGTTGGTCGGAGGCCTGGTTGACGCGGGTGTAGTAATCGACATTGGCCACACCGGAATAGCCGGGATGCTGGGTCTTGAAGTCTTTGAGCTTTTGCTCGGCGGCACTGAGCTGGCGGCCATAGTCGGCTACCTGGGCATCGAGAAAGTTGAGCGCCTGCTGGGTGTCTTGCTGCTTGCCGCCAATGCCCGAGGTGAGAAACATGTTCACCAGATCTTTGACGACGCCGAGCGCAACCTGCGGATCGCTGTTGACGTAGCTGACGCTGTAGAGGTTTTCCCGCGCGTTGATGCCGAGCTTGATGCTCTTGAGCAGTTGATCGACGGTGCGGTTGACCGATTCGGGCTGACCATCATTGACCGCGAGATGTTTTTCACGCACCAGCCGCTCCAGATTGGGGCGGGCGAGCAAGGTGCGGGCCACCATGGCGACCTGATCGTCGATATTGGGCTGCACGGTCAGGCCTTGCATCAGCGGTTTGAGCAGGGTTTGCGTGTCCACATAAACGCGCGCTGACGCCATGTACCGCTCGTGGAACATGGCCACGCCGATGCCACCCAGCGCCATGATGACCCAGGCGGTGAGCAGCCCGACCCAGCGCCGGTCCCACATGCCGGGCAGGAGGTTGAACAGGGGACGTAGTAAATCGTTCATGATGTTGCTTTTCAGAGTGAAGTGCAGCTGTGGACTCGTGGCTTCATGTGCGTCATGCCTGGGTCTCCAGGGTTTCGAGCACCTGGTTTTCCCACTGAGTCATCAGCCAGGTTTCAAGCGCCTGAGCGATGCGGTCGGAGGCTTTGCCATCGCCCTCGAACGGGTTGGGACGCGCTTTTTTGTCGCCTTCGAGAATGTCACCCATGGCCTGGAAGATGCGACGGAAATCGCGCCCGACGAGCTGGTTGCTGCCCTGCGTGAGGGTTTGGGTGCGGGCGCAGTAGTCTTGCAGGGTCAGGCAGGGGATGGCGAGATAGGAGCTGGCGTCTTGCAGATTGGCGCGGTCTGTCAACAGGCAGGTGGCCTTACTGAGCAGGGCCAGCGTCTGCCCGAAGGGCAGTTCGGGCACGCAGGCTACGCGCGAACCTCGTAAGGAGTTGCTCAAACCGTATTGCAGCAGGCGGCTGTGCAGGGCGGTCGGCATCGGCCAGATGACAGGAAGAATGCGGCTCAGGCGCTTGGCGTTGGCCAGCATGTCGATCATCTTGTCGCGCGAAGTAGCCCATTCAGCGTCTTCGAGCAGTAGCAGCGCATAGCCCTGGGGGTTGGAGAGATAGGTCTTGGGCACCCCGATTTCCGAGGCGAACAGCTTGGGGTCTGGCGCATTGGCCAGGCCCTGCACGACGGCATCGATCCGCAGGTTGCCCACAACGCGAATGGATTCGGGAGGAATGCCGTCATGCGTCAGCGTATCGGCGCAGCCCGTCGCCAGGGTCAGGTGCAGATCGGTCAGTTGATCAATGACGATGCGGTCGATTTCTTGCGCATCGGCACGCTGGCCATGACGCAAACCGGACTCGATATGGGCGAGCGAGATCTTTTGGCGCTGGGCCATCAGGCCGGCCGCAAGCGCGGCATCGCTGTCTGCGAAAGTGAGCACCGCGGCGGGCCGGTAGGTGGTGAAAATCTGATCGAGCCAGTTCACCCAGACCGCAAGACTGGGCCGCTCGTCTTGCGCCTCGGGCAGCAGGGCGAGGTCGATTTCAGCCAGTGCCGGGTCGTTGGCGATGGCGGAAGAAGACAGCTGTTCCAGCCCGACCAGCACGGGCTGGGGCAAGCCGGAATAGGCCCGCATTTTTTGCATCAGCGGGTGCAGGGCGATGCGATCTTCCAGGGTTTGGGCGATGCAGAGCAGCGGGCCGGGCTCGCCCGGCTTGGGCGGTGCGGGTGCGCGGGTGAGGGCCTCGGCGACGTCGCGCAAAATGGGCAGGCTCGAAGCGGTGTCCGTCTGGGCGTGCGGCACGGGTGCGGCGGGTGCGGCGCGCTGTACCGGCGCGGTGATGGTGGGGGCCTGCGGCTCGGTTGGATCGGCGGGACGCAGCAGACCGCCGATCTCCTCGCGAATTTCGCGGGCCACGGTGTCGACGCGCGCGGCGTCGATCTGGTCGGTGTTGTCGAGAAAGGCCGAGAGCAGCAGGCGGTTGCACAACATATTGATGCGCCGCGGCAGCCCGCCCGTCCAGTCGTGCACCGAAGCGAAAGCGGCCTCATCGAATTGCGGGCGCCCAGTCCAGCCGACTCGCTTGAGGCGGTGGATGATGTAGGCGCGGGTTTCGTCCGAGTCCATCGGGCCGATATGGCAACTGGCGATGATGCGCTGACGCAGTTGTTCCAGATTGGGGGCGCGCAGCACCTCGCGCAGCTCGGGTTGCCCGACGAGATAGCTTTGCAGCAGCGCGCGGTTGCCATACTGAAAGTTGGACAACATGCGCAACTCTTCAATGGCCGCCGCATTCAGGTTCTGCGCTTCGTCGATGACCAGCAGCGCGCGGCGGTTCTGCAGCATCAGGGTGGTGAAATGCGCTTCGATCGCGGCCAGCAACTCGGCCTTGGACGCATTTTTGGACGGCACGCCAAAGGCGTTGGCTACCGCGCGCAGCAAATCTTCGGCTTCGAGTTGCGTGCTGACGATCTGGGCCGCGGCGACCTTGGTTGGATCAAGCTCATTGAGGAGAGCGCGTACCAGGGTGGTTTTGCCCGCGCCGATCTCTCCCGTGACGATGATGAACCCCTCGCCCTGCATGGCGCCAAAGCGCAGATATTGGTGGGCGTAATTGTGTCCTTTGCTCTCGTAGAGAAAGCTGGGGTCTGGGTTGAGCTGGAAGGGGGGGGCGCTCAGGCCAAAGTGTGCGGCGTACATGGGCCTGATTCAGAACTGATGGGTGACACCGGCGTAAACCGCCGATTCGTTCGCATTGAGAAGGCCGCTATTGGCGGTATCGAGCAGTTGCCTGCGTGCGCCGAGAACCAGGATGGTCTGCGGGGAAAGGCGCCGACTGAGTTGCACGATGAATGTGGTCTGGCGGGTGCTGATCCCTTCATTGGGGCCAAACCCTGTGCTCAACGCACGCAGCAGGCCGACGTTCAGACTCATCACCGGGCTGAGGCGCCGTCCGTAGCTCAGGCCGATACCATTTTGAATATAGTCAGCCGATCCAAGCAGCAGATTGTTCAGGGGGGGCGAGCCGGGCAGAATCAGGTCTTGCGTTTTGGTATGAAACACCGAGACGGTGTAACTGTTGCGCTGCGCGAGCAAGACCCCGGTCACGGTCAGTGTGTCTTGCAGGGTGGCCGACTGGGTGTAATAGTTGACGGCGTTGGGCAGGGTGGCGGGCAGACCGGTGACGGCCAGCAGGTTTTGTACCGCCTGCGCACGTGCGGCAGGGTCGGGGTATTGCGAGGCCAGCATGCCACCCAGCAGGGTGGACAAACTCACCCCCGACGGAATGGTCTGCAGCGAAGCGAGGTAGGACGAGGGCGCCCGGTTCCAGTTCAGGCGCAGACTCAGGCGCTGAATCTGCTGCGAGGCGTTGATATCCCAGCCTGTGCCGAAAAACCGCCGCTCCACCACGCCGTCGAAACGGGTGAATACATTGGGACGCCAGTTGAGCTGCACGCCATAAATGCTGTGTCCCAGACTGGCATAGCCCGTGGAGTAATGCTCGTAGCCGCCAATCAGACCGCCTTCAAAATGCGGCGTGAAGGCGTAGAGAACCCGGGCGCGCGCGATTTCGTCACGCACGGCAAGCGATCCGCTGTCGGTGTAAACCGTTTCCTCTTGCTTGGCATCGAGGCCCCAGCCGAGAGGGGTGGGACGTCGATCCAGGCGGATGGTCTGCCGCCCATAGCGGCCGTTACTCAAAGCGGCGCCGGTTTGATTGCCGCTGATCTGGGTCCAGACGTTTTCGCTACGCGCCCGCAACCGGAGGTCATCGTTGAAACGATGATCGATGTAAGGGCTGAGGCTGTATTGGGTGGTGGTGTAGGTCGCGGTGCCGGTGGACTGGGCCGGGATGGTGAGCAGCGCGTTTTGCTGCGAGTTGATGCCGGCATCGAAATACAGCCATTGATCGATCAGCCTGGCGTTCAGGCCCAATGTGCCGGAGGGCAGGACCGTGTTGCTGTAGGAACTGCGGGCGTAGTACTGGGCATTGAGCGCAAAGTTGCCGAAAGTGCGCAAGTCGGGCCCGAGCGTTTGAAACGCAATGCCCGGGGTGATGCTGAAGATGGTGTCGGAGCGGGCGGGGTTGTTCGAGCCGAAATAGGCATTGCTGGTCTGTACGACCGACATGCCCACAGAGGGCTGGACGAAGTTGCCGCGCGCTGGGAGCGGCGCACTGGCCGTTCCCAGCGGCGTCAGAAGTCCGCCTTGCGCTTCGCCGCCTTCGAGCTGCTGGGGCAGCGCTACGCCACCGGGCGCGGCGAGATTGAGCCCGGGAATGGCTTGCGCACAAGCCGATCCCGCCTGCAGAAGACAAAAGGCCAGCGGGGTCAGCGCGAACAAGACTTTGCGGCTAGATGTCTGCATGGGGCGGGATTCGGGTGAGGTGAATGAAAGGACAGGCAAGGTCAGAACATGCTCTGCGGGATGATGATGACGTCGCCCGGCTCTACCGGGACGTTGGCTGACATTTCACCGCGCTTGAGCAGGTTGCCCAGCTTGATGCTGTAGGTTTTGCCATGGCGCTCCAGCACGGCGGCATTGCCATCGGCAAACTCGGTCAGGCCACCGGCGGCGATCATTACGTCGAGCAGGGTCATGTTTTCTCGGTAGGGAATGGCGATGGGGCGCACGGCCTGGCCGACGATACGGATCTGCTGGCTGTAAGGCCCATGAAACCCGGTCACGACCACGGACACCACCGGATCGCGGACATACTTGGACAGCCGTGCCTCGATTTCCTGGCCGATTTCGCCCGGCGTCTTGCCGGCCGCCTGAACGTCAGGCGCCAGCGGGGTGGAGATTCTGCCGTCCGGGCGGACCTGGATCGACATGGACAAATCCGGGTTGCGCCAGACGTTGATGTTGAGCGTGTCGCCTGCGCCCACCTTGTAGTGATAGGCACCCTGGGTGATCTTTGCCGGTGCGGACGGATAGTTGTTTGCGGCACAGGCGCCAAGCAGAAGGGCTGCAATGGAGGCTGCGGCCATGCGCCAAAGACTGAAACGGGAATTGCGGATCAACATGCTCGACCTCTGTAATGTCGGAGAAGGGATGAAAACTGAGAAATTGTGGATGGGCAGTGTAGGAGGTTCAAGCCCTCATTTGATCGGTTTTGTGGTGAGTTTGCCTGTGAAATATCTCACGCCTGCCTCGGGAATCGCTGGCATCCCCCTCAAATGGGCGCGCCGTGCTGAGAGGAGGTGCGATTCCATCAGGCCATTCATCCCGCCCGAACGCGGGGGTAAAACGACGACGCCCGGGGGAGGCCCGGGCGTCGTCGTGACAGCCGCGCAGGGCGGCTGGCTTCTGTTTTGCTTTACTGCGACAGTCCGACCGTCGGATTGCCGAGGTTGGTCCACTCGATCATCGAGCCGGCGTAGAGCTTGGAGTTTTTGTTGCCCAGGATCTCGTGGGTAACAAACCAGGCGCCAGAGGCCAGGTGGCCGGTGTTGCAGTAGGTGATGGTCTGCGCGTCGGGCTGGATGTTGAACTCGGCGTAGATCTTCTTGTAATCGTCAGCGCTCATGAACTCATGTGCGGCGCCAACCGGCTTGACAATTGCATCCGTCGGGAAAGAGCGCGCACCCGGAAGGTGACCGGCGGTCTTGTTGGTCGGCTTTTTCACAATGCCGAGGAACTGTGCCGTCGGGCGGGCATCGATGAACTGATCCTTGCCCCCTTGCAGACCTTCCTTGACTTGCTGCATCGAGGCCAGAATGGCCTTGTCTTCAGCGCCAGCAGCCCAGTTGCCCTTGGCCGGGGTGACCTTGTCGGTCGACACGGGATAGCCTGCCTGAATCCAGGCGTTGACCCCGCCGTTGAGGATGGCGAGCTTGTCGCGCGGCTCACCGAAGTAGCGCAGCTGGAAGTACAGGCGGGTAGCCATGTCCATGGAGTTGACGCTATCCCCGGTGGGAACGATGACGATGGGCTTGTCGGTCTTGTTCAGGCCCGAATCGTCCATGACCTTGGTGAAGTACTCGGCGGTCGGCAGCTGGGCCTTGATCTTGACACCGTCCACCGTGCGCTCCTGGCGGATCTTGCCGAAATCGACGGGAATGGCGCCTTCGATGTGACCGCCCGTCTTGACCAGGGTCTTCACCTTGGTTTTGGCGTCGACTTCAAATTTCGGCTCTTCACTGAAGGTCTTGGGCTCGTCGCGGATGTCGACGATGGTGACCGCGTCTTTATTGGCATTCAGCCACTGGGGGGTGACCAGCGGGCCGGGCAGCGTGGCTGCGCCGGCGGTTTGCGCCGCGGCCACAGCGATGATGCTCAGTCCGATCAGGTGTTTCAGTTTCATGTTGGCTCCTCGTTTGGTTTGGTAGAACTGCACTTTCAGGGCGTGTACCCGCCCGGCTCTTATCAGGGCGCTTGCGCGCCCAACTCCTCCAACGCAAGAATCTGCGTCGAAAAATCAATACGGCACTGGCTCAGGATGTGGGTGCGCCGGTCTTCAAGCAGATTGGCGCGCCCACCCTCTTCCAGGGCCTTGATTCGTGCGTCGCGCAAATGCACCACATAGTCGATTTGCGGACGGAAAAAAGCAAACACCGCATCAAGCCATTGGCCGACCTTATGCGGCCTGGCATCCTTGAGTTCGGTCTGCCGGGCCAAGGCACACACGCGATCCGCGTTCTCCCAGCATTCCGCCGTCACCCATTGGTTGGTGGTGAAGAGGCGCAAGGGCATGCCGCGATCATCGACCGACAACCCTGCAATGTGGGTGTAGCGTTGATCGGAGGGGCAGGCGGCGCGCTCGTTGGACGCGAACACATGAAAATGCCCATGCTCCCCCGCCATGCGCTGCGAGGCGGCGTGCGCGTGGTAATAAAACAGCGCGCCATCGCGGCCCTTGGCGTCGCGCTTGGGGTAATGCGCCCACTCGACATAGGCGGACGGCCCGATGATCTCGGAGATCACGGTTTTTCCTTTTTGCAGCAGGGACTGAGTGGCATCGAGTGCCCGCAACCCAGCTGCATACAGATCGCTTCGCTCTTGCACCGTCAGTTCACGCAGAAGGTCGACCGCAAAAAGTCGGCTCTTTGGTGCATGACCGGACAACAGGGAAGTGGACTGGTTCATGAGAAATCATGGCGCGGCAAGCAGATTACAAGTCGCTCACTGCGAGCCGCGTCATGGATGGTTGGGGCTTACTTGGAAGGCGCGCAGGGGTTGCTGCTCTTCGAAGGCGCGCAAGGGTTGCTGCTCTTCTTCTCCATCTTCTTTTTGGTCGGTGCGCAGGGGTTGCTCGGCGCGCAGGGGTTGCTCGAAGCGTGGGCGATGCCGGT
>NZ_JBYCKI010000222.1:0-2774 GCF_057473305.1 Thiomonas sp. TH-17 | reverse complement strand
CCAGCAGATCGACCTCTTCGCCGACTTCAACGGCCTGCCCGACGCCAACGCCAAGACCGAGTTCTACCAGCACGACGCCCACTGGGCGAACCGCATAATCCTCGGCGACAGCCTGCAGGTCATGGCCAGCCTGGCCGAGCGCGAGGGCCTGCGCGGCCAGGTGCAGTGCATTTATTTAGATCCACCCTACGGCATCAAATTCAACAGCAATTTCCAGTGGTCCACTACCAGCCGCGACGTCAAGGACGGCAACACCGAGCACATCACCCGCGAGCCGGAACAGGTCAAGGCGTTTCGCGACACCTGGAGGGACGGTATCCACTCCTACCTGACTTACCTGCGCGACCGGCTAACCGTGGCTCGGGATTTGTTGACCGAGTCCGGGTCGATCTTTGTGCAGATTGGGGATGAAAATGTGCACCGGGTAAGGGCGGTGATGGATGAGGTTTTTGGGGAGGACAACTTCATCGGGTTGATTTGGTTCCGCAAGAAGACGATGCCGCTCGGCGCAACCTACCTTGAACGTATGGGGGACTACATCGTCTGGTTTGGCAAGAACACGGAACATACAAAATTTAGGCGCCTTTTCAAGCCAATCGATATTTCAGGCGATTTCCACTGGAACTGGAGACAAATCGACTCTACTACTCGCAAAAAATACTCGAAGAAAGAACTTGATAAGAATCCGCTTGGCGACCCGCTTAGGCTGGTCTCGATGTGGCCGCCCTCGTTCAGCGCGAAGGACGTATATGGTCTCCCATTTCTCGGACAAAAATGGCCGCCAGCTCCTGGACAGTGTTATCCCTCAGGAACGGAGAAGCTTGAACGTGTTGCTAAGGCGGGCCGCTTTGAAATTGAGGGCAACTACCTTCGTTATGTAATGAAGCTGTCTGATGACAATACGACGAAGTTAAATCTGACATGGACCGACACAACAGGAGCGCGAGACCAGAAATATGTAGTCGAGACGAATGAATTCGTAGTTCAGCGCTGCATCCTCATGACCACCGACCCCGGAGACCTAGTCCTCGACCCCACCTGCGGCTCAGGCACCACCGCCTATGTCGCCGAACAATGGGGACGACGCTGGATCACCCTCGACACCTCCCGCGTCGCCCTAGCGCTGGCCCGTGCCCGCATCATGGGCGCCCGTTATCCCTACTATCTCCTCGCCGACAGCCCGGAAGGACAGCAGAAAGAAGCGGAAGTCACCCACAGCTTCCCCTCTGGCAAGCCCACTTACGGCAGCATCCGCCATGGCTTTGTCTATGAGCGGGTGCCCCACATCACCCTCAAATCCATCGCCAACAACGCCGAAATTGATGTCATTTGGAAGCAATGGCAGCCCGCTATCAGCGGCGCTTTGGCAGATCTGAATGCGGCACTAAAAGGCCATAAAACGCCCTACAAAGTCTCCAGCGGCGGACGGCAGGGCCAACTCCTGCATTTTGACGGGCCGGAAGGCCGCAACGTCACCCTGCCCGGCGGTGAAACCGTCAGCGCCAGCGCCTTGCTCGACTGGGAAGTCCCCCGCGACGCCCCCGCCGACTGGCCCGCCAGCACCCATACACCCCTCCGCGCGTTTTGGCAGGCCCGCATCGCCCGCCAGCAGGCCATCGATGCATCCATTGCCGCCAAGGCCGACTTCGAGTATCTCTACGACAAGCCCTATGAGGACAAGAAAAAGGTCCGCGTCGCCGGTCCCTTCACCGTCGAAAGTCTCTCCCCCCACCGTGTGCTGGGGGTGGATGAAAACGACGAACTCATTGACCCCAATGCCAGCAAACTCGCTGAGCAAGGCTCTGGCTACGGCGAGGAACGCGACTTCGCCCAGATCATCCTCGAAAACCTCAAAACCGCCGGAGTGCAGCAGGCCCACAAAGACGGCAAGATCAACTTCACCGCTCTGACCCCTTGGCCGGGTGAACTGGTCTGTGCCGACGGCCGCTATCTGGAACCCGCCGGACCGGATGGGGGCAGCACCGAGCGCCGCGCCGCTATTTTCATCGGCCCCGAATTCGGCACTGTCTCCCGGCCTGATCTGGTTGCCGCCGCCCGAGAGGCCGCCGACGCAGGATTCGACGTGCTCATCGCTTGCGCCTTCAACTACGACGCCCACGCCAGCGAATTCCACAAACTCGGCCGCGTCCCCGTCCTCAAGGCGCGCATGAACGCCGCCCTGCACATGGCCAACGACCTCAAGACCACCGGCAAAGGCAACCTCTTCGACATCTACGGCGAACCCGACATCGACATCCTCGACGCCGAAGACGGCCAGATCCGTGTCAAGGTCAACGGCGTCGACGTCTTTCACCCCAACAGCGGCGAAGTCCACAGCGACGGCCCCGATGGCATCGCCTGCTGGTTCATCGACACCGACTACAACGAAGAAAGCTTCTTCGTCCGTCAAGCCTACTTCCTCGGCGCTAACGACCCGTACAAATCGCTGAAAACCACCCTGAAAGCGGAGATAGACGCAGAAGCCTGGGCAACGCTGAACAGCGACACCTCCCGGCCTTTTGACAAACCTGCGACAGGGCGGATTGCGGTGAAGGTCATAAATCATCTGGGGGATGAGGTGATGAAGGTGTTTAGAGTCTAGGCTCAATATTACGCAACACACGATCTGAGACAGAGAACATATGGCCCCGTCTAATCCATTTTCAGCAATCAACGCTTCGCTTGGATATCTTTATCAAGTACGGGCGGGCTTGCTTTGGTCCCTACAGCGGTTACGGCGCGATGAAGTTTTTCAGGTCTCAATTGAATCAATT
>NZ_JBYCKI010000221.1:0-3374 GCF_057473305.1 Thiomonas sp. TH-17 | reverse complement strand
GGCTCCAAGCACGTGGTAAAGATGACTCATCGCATCACGCGCAGCACTCAGACGCCAGACACGCTGCAAGATAGAATCACACGGAGCCTGACAAGTAATGAGAGTTGCTCGCCCAGATTTCTGTGGGCCGAAGTCAAGTCATCCAGCAATAGGAGGTCACGGCGCCGGCCAACGGCTGCTGCCTTGAGCTTCAACGGCTGTTCTTGGATCTCGTCGAGTGTCAAAGTGATGACGTCACTCGGCGCCACCTCGAACGAATGAGTCCTTGCACCGCTGGGCGTCCACGGGATCTGAACGACCGTGACCTGATCCGTTCGCTGCTTCGGTCGATGACGGGCAAAGAGAACCACTGCGGGCATAGCCGCTGTCGCGAAGAGCCAACTGCACAAATTGGACAGATTTACCAAGGTGATCGGAGCCACGGCTCGCATCACATGCTGAGCTGCTGCCATGCCGGTGCCGCTGCGGCTGAAGAACGGCATCGCGCTAAGAATGATGCCGAAACGGGTCTTCTCATGTGAGAACTCCGCCGCTCGCAACACGAAATCCAAGCCTTCACCGCGCGGTTGCGCAGGTACGCCCGCAACCCTGGTCTTGCGCCGCGCTTCGGTTCCTGTCTGCCCCCTAAAGCTCCAAGGGGGATTGCCCACGATAAGGTCGAACTGCTTCAGCCCTGTCGGCGTCGCCAGCACGGCCTTGCCATCTCCATCACGTTCGACAGTACGAGCGTCACCGACGAGCAATGTCCTGCCGATCAATGGCTGGAACTTCAGGGACTGCGGTGGTTGCGGGTCAGGGTCCAGCTCAAGCGCAGCCAGGTACAGGCTGAACGCAGCGACGCGAATCGCGGCTTCGCTAATGTCTACGCCATACACCTGCCCGTAGAGCGTCGAGCGGATCAGCTCCCTCGTGGGCGGCTGACCTTGCGAGCGAAGATGAACCAAGCGCCGCAGCGCTTCGACCAGGAAGACACCGGAGCCGCACGTCAAATCCAGCACCGACTCCCGTCCAGATAGACCATCCATGACCTCATCGAGGACCAGCGAGACGACGGACAGTCGCGTGTAGTGCACGCCGTTTCGCAACGCTTCTGTGCGCTTTCCTCCAGTCTGCGGCTCAGCATGTGCAAACTGCTCGTAGATCGAGCTGATGAGCTCGACCGGAATCACGTCGAACTGGTAGGGGAAGAAGCTGAGTTGCCCGCTTTCAGGATCGACAGCCTCCAGGAACTCCGCAACCCGCGTCAAATGGTGAGCGGCTGGTGTCGTTTTCACCGACGAGGGCGGAAACATATCGCCGTTGAAGGTCTGGGCCAGCCATGCGAACAGCTTGCTGGTCGCTGGCCGGTCGCGCAGGATCGCCGGCAACGCCGTGCGGCCGCATACCCGCTTCAACCGCGCCGCACTGACGATCTCGCGGTCAATCAGGTACTGGGTGAAGATCACGCGCCCAATCAAGGCCTGCGCCGCATCGCGCGCGAGATTGCCTGCGACCAAATCGCGTTCGAGACATCCAAGGTCAGACAGGAGCTTCTGATCGACGCTGGTCTTGCGATCGATGGCCGGCACCTGGGCCCAGAATTGGCCCGTCTCGATCGCCAGTCGGCCGGCCAACTCGTCCAGTTCATGAAGCGAAGCTTCGATGTTCTCGAAACGCCGAATCAAATGTCTCTGGGCATCGCCTTCTTTCGCGGGTGTGCCGAAACCGTTGTACAGGTCGATACGCTGCGGCGAGATCACCCACAGCAACGGCGCGAACCCCTCGTTCCAGACCTCTCGTCGCCACTGGCTGACCAGATCGTCTGCAGGCGCGCTTTGCTCAAACTTGAAGTAGACGGTCAACGACGACGCGCTGCGCCACAATGCGTCCGGAACAAAAACGCGGCCGTGGCGCGAGGACTGCGCCTCAGCCCCCAACCGAAGGCCGGGCGCGGGTCGCCCGTCCGGCAGGTAGCCGGTTGCGGCGAGCACCTGTTCCAGCGTGGCAGTGTTCACGCCCTACTCCGGATAGCTTCGGGTGGAAACGGCAACGCTGCCTGGCTCGGCGTCGGGACGATCGGCAGCATGTGCTGCTGAAGCCGCATGATCAACGGATCGAGCGGGATCACGAGAGTCGGTTGGGCGGGCGGCCGCCCAACCCCCTCGGGGCCGATATCGCACAGGTTCGCCAAAGTGGGCGTCACGAACGCCACAGACCCGTTCAGCGCCAACGCGCCACTGGTGCTCAGCAACCGAAAAAGCGCGTCCACGCCGACGCTGACGGTGGCGATGTGCACGCCCAATGAGCTGACCAGCTCATTGGTAACGGCCAAGCCAAGGAGATCGGCGAAGGTGAATCGGGCAGCCTTCCCGGTCTTGGACGCCAAGTAGGGCACGGTCTTGCGCCAATGCCGCACCGTTTCGGCGGACACGCCAGTTAGCGTGCGCATCTGATCCTGAGTGTACTGGATGGCGGTGACGGCAGACATTCGCGTTGCTGGCAACTAGAAAATACGCACATTCTGCCATGTAAAGGTGTGCCTCTCAACAAATAAAGGCCGGTTCAGCCGCGTATCCCGCAAGCTTGCAAGCTTCCGAAATCGTGACCATCAGAACGCATCGCCAAGGTGGCAACCGGAACCGTTCATGGCAGTTCTTGTGGAGAGGGGCAAGAGGAACAGGCGCCCCCGGAGGGACGCCTGCGGACTACAGTAAGCCGGCTTCGGCGAACGAGTACGGGCTGCCCTTGCCGACGATGAAGTGATCCAGCACCCGGACATCGACGGTGGCCAGGGCGCTCTTCAACCGCTCGGTGATCGCACGATCAGCGGCCGAGGGCTCGGTGTTCCCCGAGGGGTGCTGATGCGCCAGGATCAGCGCCGAAGCGTTGAGCGCCAGCGCACGCTGGACAACCACCCTCGGATACACCGAAGTCTGGTCGACCGTGCCCTGGAACAGCGGCTCGAAGGAGAGCACCTGGTGCTGGTTGTCGAGAAACACGACGGCGAAGATTTCGTTCGGCTCCGCGACCAGTTTCAGGCGCAGGTAGTCGCGCACGGCGGCGGGACTGCCCAGCGCCGGACCGGCCTTGAACACGCGGTTCTCCAGCAGGGTAATGGCCTGCTGGATGATCCAGTCTTCGTGCTGGGCGGCGATCAGGGTGAGCGACTCCGGGCGGGAGTCGGCGATGACGAGAGACATGGCGAACCTCCAATGGATGAGATCGGAGGGCGCTTGCCCCTGGAGGGCAAACCCTCCTGGGGACGATGGGGATGGAACGGGTGACGAGCGGGCATCCACCACCGCGGATGCGGTGGCTGTTCGCGTCAAGGGATGCGATGCGAACGGGTTTCGATCAACGCGGACAAGCCGCGCCGCAGCCTTGAAGATCGATGG
>NZ_JBYCKI010000220.1:0-8800 GCF_057473305.1 Thiomonas sp. TH-17 | reverse complement strand
GCTCGGGTCTCCAGTAGATCTGAGGGGGCTCACTGCATAACGGCTCACACGCCGGTGCCGTGGACTGCAGACGGAAGTATTTCAGCAGCCTGTTAGCTGTATCAGCGGTGTTATGGTCGTGGCGCGTGTCAATCACCAAAGCGCGCAGAACCCCTTGCAACTCGTGCTCAACTTCATTGCGCAGAGCATCCAGTTCGCCTTCGCGAATAAATGCAGAGATGTTATCGTTGGCGTGAAAGCGCTGTCCCGCTTGAGCAAGGCGCTTCGTAATGCGCCCTGAAGTTGTTTCTTTGGATGCCGTCACTACATCACCAGCGTCAAGGTCCATCAACATGTTAGTCCTCCGACGAGGGGCACGGCCCCTCGTCATTTCATGTGAGCTTTATGTATTACTTGCGGAATTTTTCGGGAAACGCCGCGATAAGACCACTACTCAGGGCATCAGCCATTTCCAGCATGTGAGTCTCGGCACTACCGTATTCGGAAATACCCTTGGCGTAATCGCCTTGGATCACAGCGGTGGCGTAAACCAGTGTGGTGTCGATATGTCCCTTCATCATCGAACGAACTACATCCTGCGGCCAGTTCTTGTTGGCTTTGGCAAGAAAATCGGCAATTTCCTGTGCATTGCTGTAGGCGGCAGCGATCGCCTTATCCAACTCAGCCTTGTTGCCTGCTTTGGCGTATTTGACAACTTCAACAGCTGCACCGATATGCTCCTTGAGCAGCTTGGTCAGGGCATTGCCTGCGGCTTCACCGTAATACGGTTTGATGGCGTTACCAATATCTTCCTGGTTCTTCAGCAGGCGTGCGGCCGTGGCATCAAAGGCTGCCGGATTGGAGACATAGGCAGTTACTGCCGCATAGGTCCATTCCATATGCTGTGCCCAAAGTGTCTGCATTCCCGAGTACAGCTGGCTCATGCTGGCCGTGCGCACCCCATTGGAGACGGTAACCCCTGCGTGACTTGCTTTTGCGTGATCAACGCCATTGTGGGCACTAGCCACCTGCGGGGAGGCTACGGCAAATGTGGCCAAACAGGCGACCGTGGCGATACGGGCTTTCAGGATGGGGGTGACATGCATGATGCTCTCCAGTCAATGTCTGTTGGTTGGTAAGTAAGGAGCGTTTTACGCCTTACCTGACATTGGATGATGTGAGCTTCTCCTGCGTTCCCGGCTCCAACTTTCTAGAGCTTCAGTACAGATGACAGGTGGTGCAGTCGTCTTCTGGAAATGACACCCAGCCCTGCTTCGAGTTCTCGTATTCGGCGCGTGACGCCTTGCCGTTGGCGTGCTGCTCGGCAACGGTCACAGCCTGGGTGAGCGGGATCTTGGCCTTGGCAATCGCCTGGGCGTCGTTTTCGATTCCGCCCTTGGCGGCGTAGGCGACCGCGCCGGTTGCGGCGATGGCGATGGCCAGCAAGGAAAGTTTGGTGTAGCGGTACATGATGCTTCTCCAGAAGAGTGCAGGGATTTGCACAGTGGAGAAGCTACGCAGGCAGACTTAGCTCGTACTGAGCCGGGACGGTTTTGCTCTCGCCGATGTAGTGCAATCAAGTTCTGACAATTGGTGCAGCGGTCTTCTGAAAATGACACAAGAATCCCCCGGTTCCGATTGCCTTCGCGCCAAACAACCCGTAAAGTATTCAACGTTCACGCAAGGTACGTTTGAATGCTCATCGGCTACGCCCGCGTCTCCACGCAAGACCAACATCCCGACTTTCAGCTCGATGCGCTGAAGGCGGCGGGGTGCGAGCAGGTCTTCCAGGAGAAGATGACCGGCAAGCTCGCCGATCGCCCTGAACTGGTCGCTTGCCTACGCACCCTGCGCAAGGGCGACATCCTGGTGGTGTGGAAGCTCGACCGCCTAGGGCGCTCGCTCAAGCACCTAGTGGAGATCATCCACGATCTGGAGCAGCGCGGCGTGGCGTTCCGATCGCTGACCGAGAGCATCGACACTGCGAGTGCTGGCGGCAAGCTGATTTTCCACGTCTTCGGCGCCCTGGCCGAGTTCGAGCACAGCCTCATCCGCGAGCGCACCCTGGCGGGACTGTCCGCCGCCCGCGCCCGTGGACGCAAGGGCGGGCGCAAGTTCAAGCTAAGTGCCGAAGACGTACGCAAAGCTGCCGCCATGCTGCACGATCCCTACATGACCAAGACCGAGGTGGCCAAGCACTTCAAGGTCTCGCGGGTCACCCTCAACAAGGCGCTGGAGGCGGCGGGGCATCCGGCGAATTCGACCGCCGCGCTTGCATGCTGACCCAACACAGACTCGACAAGCGAACTACAAGTGTCAAACAGCGTCCCTGCTGTTGACTGGCGTCCCCACCCGGATAGGCCCATTGACATCATCGTCAGTTCTGACGATGATTCGTACCTATGCGCTATCCCGGAGGGAAGGGTAAGACCTTCCAGCACGTCATCAACCTGATGCCACCACATCGTGTCTACATCGAGACACACTTAGGTGGCGGGGCGGTGATGCGTCACAAGCGACCGGCATCCCACAGTATCGGAATCGACATAGACAAGCAGGTGATCAGTGCTTGGTCGCAGAGTCAGGGCCGCGCGCTCGAAGTCGAGCTGCGCTGCGAGCGCGCCGAACACTTCCTCACCCAATACCCGTTCCAGGGTGACGAGGTGATTTACGCCGACCCGCCTTACCACCCTGAAACGCGTCGACAGGCCAGGGTCTACAGGCACGACTATGCCGTCGAAGACCATGCACAGTTGCTGACACTGCTCACTTCGCTGCCCTGCAGAGTCATCCTCTCCGGCTATGCCAACGAACTCTACAGAGAACGGCTGCAGGGATGGCGAACCCGGACATTCACTGCAAAAACCCACATCGATCTCCGTGAAGAAACGCTGTGGTTCAACTTCGACCCGCCAAAAGTATTGCATGACAGCCGCTTCGTCGGCGAGAACTTCCGAGATCGGCAGACAACCAAGCGCCGCTTACAGCGTCTGCAGGAGAAGTTCATCCGCATGAATCCCGTCGAGCGCGCAGCGTTCACTCAATGGCTCAGCGAAACCTATCCATTGCATGCCGCCCGCAACCAGAGCAACAGACCATGACACAGACAGCCAGCCTCCTCACCCGCACCGGCGTCATCCAAGTGGAGATGCCACCTCCTGATGAGCCGCTCATGGGCAGAGTACCTTGGGGCGCATTCGACGTGTTCCCGACGCCCGCCTATTGGCAATTTCAAGTCGTGGCGCGGCGCCTCGCAGGTCGACCGGCAGACTACAAGCTTGGCCGCACACTGGCAGAAGAAGTTGCCGCCTGCCTGCTGGGTGGCCATGGCATCCCGGCTACGGTCGGGCTGGCCGCATACAGGCGGCTTCACGAGCGCGGCGCCTTCGGTTCATTCCCCCCTTCGCAGACGACGATCGAGGAATGGTTGAAGGAGCCTTTACAGATTGTGTCGCATAAAGGCACGCGTTCGGTGCGCTACCGCTTCGCTGCGCAGAAGGCACGCTTCCTCGCGGCCGCACTACCCAAAGTCCAGGCGCCGCCCACCTTCGAAACAGGACGGCAATTGCGTGACTGGCTCATGCAACTCCCTGGTGTAGGGCCCAAGACAGCCTCATGGATCGCCCGCAACTGCAAGGACGCCGACGACGTAGCGATCCTGGATATTCACATCATGCGCATTGGCCAGGTGCTGGGCCTATTCCCTCGCGAACTCACTGTAGAGCGTCACTACTCCCAATTGGAAGCCCTGTTCCTTCAGTTCAGCGAGGCTTTAGATGTTCGAACCTCAGAACTCGATGCAGTGATCTGGTATGAGATGGCCTCGTCACCGAAAGCGGCACGCGCTGTGATCGAACATCTGGAATCCCTGTCGAACAGTTCATGCTGGCGATCGCGGGGGGCCAACCTCCAGCATGAACTGCATCTGATCTGATGCAGCCTGACGGGCACGTGCACTCGCTTCAAGTCAGGCCCTACCCATGACGGCAAGGCCCACTGCCTGCAAGGCAGAAGCGTTCGGCAATTGTGCTGTCAAATATGGTCGGCCAGTGATACCCAGTGGGCAAAATGCGACCCCAATGGCCTCGGCCACTATCGACATATAACCAAGCACTACACCAGCATCACGCCAAACTAGGGTCGCATGATGTTCATATTTTGCAGCGGTCTTGCCGGACTCAGCCACCAACCCAATCAGCAATCCGTTGGCGAGCTCAACCAACGAATCGGCAGCTTTACGACTGGCCGCTACGCTTAGCTCTGAGTCCAGCAGCTCGATGAGCGCATGTTCGAGCGGGTCGTAGCGGAACCACGGGCCAGCTTCCCGTGCAAGCAGCACGTGGATCGGATGCATCGCTCCGGCCGAGGGATGAACCCGCGACTCCTGGTCTGGCCCGAAGGCGCTTGGCCTTGAACTGCGATTGCGGCATGCGAGCCACAAGAACTCGCCCAGAGTCAATTCATCAATAGACGTCTCGAATGTCCGGCGGGTCTGGCGTTGATCCAAAAGCGCCGCAAGCTCAATCTCCAAAGGCTGCGCGCGTGGCACGAGCGGCGTTCTGGCCCCATCCGGCCAGACGTAAGGCTCATAGCGCAATGGCAGCGAACGGGGCACAGGATCAAGCAGCACCGCTGTACTCTGTACCCAGCTCCGCATAGGTGGCAAGGTATTTATTGCACCCTCGGCAGTCGCCACAAGCGATGTGCGCCTTGTGGCAACTGTGCGACCATGCAAGCAGGCTGGCTGGCACGCCCGCCATCCGGATGAGATCGGCAGTGGTGAAGTCAATGGCCGGAGCAATCACCCGCAGAGCACCTTCCTGGAACTCCATCAAGCCATCTATGCGGTTGACGAATTCTGGCATTCCGTCGCGGTGGCTATCACCATCGGATTTAACAGTGCCGATGTAAAGCGCCCGCACCTCCCGAGCGATCGCTCGCATGCTGGCCAACGTGATAAGCAATTGATTGCGATAAGGCCACCAGTCGGAAGCGCTGCCGTGTGCATCGACCGCCTTGTGCACCATGTCACCGGAACCAAGCGAGCTGCAGTCCAACTTGATGATTTCATGTGCAATACCGAGTTCACGGCAGACGTGGGCGGCGGCAAGCATTTCGGCAGATGCGGCCTTCTGGCCGTAGTCGATCGTCACTGCCCATTGAGGGCGTTTCCACCAAGCGATGGCGATCGAGTCCATTCCGCCTGACAGCAGGAGGCCGGTCTTCACAGTTTCACCGCCTCCCACAAAGTGGTGTAAAGCGCCGTGGTGTAGTTATCGCAAAGCGTGCACCCCGAGCCCTCCATCATTTTCAGGCTCTCGCCTTTGTGGCGTTCGCTATAGACGATGACCGGCTTATTCAATGCTCGCGCATAGCCGATCTCATACACCGTACCGGCGTCAAGCCCATCGGTGATAGCTAACATCAGATCACAATCCACGATCGCTTGTAAATCCTGAGCGACGACGTCATCCGCACTGCCTAGACCTACATCATGGTAGGGAGAAAAAACTCGCAATCCCATTTCGTGCAAGTTGTTGCGTGCCTGTTCGACCATCCAGACCTGCGCCAGATCGAAGAACGGCCCGGCGAGGTAAACCCGGCGCCGGATGCCGTCGTCATAGTCTGTCGATAACTTTAAGGGCTGGAAGCTATGGCTGGTGAAGAGTTGAGTACTTGGGAAGCCTTGCGTTTCACAGTAATAACTGGTTGCTCGGGAGGCGATCTCGGCGGCGTCGCGCGGTGATTTTCCTTCATGCATCCATGCGTTCGCAAAGTGCGCGACGAAGCAATCACCCGAACCTACTTTCCACACACGGTTCGTCCGGTAGGCCGACACTCGATCCGTGCCCTGGGCGGTCCAGACAAACGCACCTTCCGGCCCCATCTTGACCACCACGACTTCAGCGCCCTGCTGTTGCGCCAAGGCTGGCGCGGTAACCGATGGTGGTTGATCTGTCATGCCGGCCATCCGACCAGCCTCGAAGTTGTTCAGGACCAACGCTAGGTGATCAGCCGTGGAGCCGTTCGCTCGAAAGGGCTGGCTCGCGTGCGCATTCTGCGGGTCGTAGACCGCCCAGCGGGCGTGAACCACCGCATCTCCTTCGAGCATGCCAAAGCGCACCACTTTATCCTCGTTTACCTCGATTGATGCGAAAGGACGGTTCGGGACGTGGTGAATCTGAGGTGTCGCCAGGTCGTGCAAGTAGGTGAAACCAACCATATCTGGCACTGCAGTTGGGCGCGTTTGAAACGACTTTAGCCACGCGCCTTGCTCGTTCATTGCCGCCTGCGCTTCGTCGCTCATGTACGAGTGCAGGACAACCGGCGTATCCAAGGTCGCAATGGCGAGTGCGGCCCGTCCACCAGAGCCGAAGATCGTATTCCATCGCGGATGAACGCAATACTCGCGGTACACGCCTCCGACAACATGCAGCGTCATCCGATGTGCCCAACTTCTACCCGAACCTGGCCCCCGTTGATCGAGAGCACCTCAGCCTCATAGACGTGCCCGCCCTCGATGCAGTTACGAAGGCGTGCCGCATCAGGGCCAGCGAGCCCACCGACCAACGTGCCGTTGTGCAGTACTCTCACGACCATCTGAATACCTTGCTGTGCCACATCGATCATGAGCACACTCCCCAGCTCTAATGCAGCTACTGCTGCCGGTTGCGGGCTGGAAACAAGGATAGTGAACTTCAGTTCGCTGCAAAGAGGCTGGGGGTCGCCAACACCTCCGCCTCCGCCTCCTCCACCGCTCCCAGACATGTTTGCCTCCTTGAATTACATGGATTGGGGAATCAGCATAGATTGCTCGGTCCACGCCGTGAATGCCTGCATGGTATTTGGGCAATATGATGCAGAAACCTGTCAATCTTGACAGGGAGGACAAGATGCATCTGGAAGGTTCCGAGACCACTGCCCATGTTGTTACTGAGATTTGCTCCAGGCACGGTGGCCCTGTCAACTCAGCATCCCCAGCATTCCCGCCCGAATGACCGCAGCGGTCTTGTTCGGCGCATTCAGCTTGGTGATCACGTTGGCAATGTGAAAATTCGCCGTGCGCTCGGAGATGTTGAGGATGTCGGCGATCTCCGACGCCGTCTTGCCATCCGCCGTCCAGCGCAGCACCTCGATCTCCCGATCGGTGAGTTGGACTTCCGCTTCGGGCATCAGCTTGGCCGAGAGAATGCGCGACATACCGAGATGCACCATCTGCGTCAGCCAAGCTAGCTTGATCTCCTTGTCGCGCAATTCGATCTCGGAAATTGGCTCCCCCGATCGTGACACCGACAACAGGCCCATGGTGCTGTTCACATCCCGGCCGGATTGCGCCCAGCCGACACACAAACCGAACGAACGGGCCTCTTCCCAGAGATCGCGACTCGAGGCGAAGAACGCGTCTGACCAGATGACGGGCTGCAGGGAATGCGTACCATGGCGGACCGTGGGGTCAACCGCAATGTATCCCCTCTCCTTGTACCGTTCTTCCCACGCACGCGGATAATTGGTCAGCAACACCACCCTGGGCTGGGAGACCGGCAGCGGCATGCGTAGCCCATAGGAGCAATGGTCGAATCCGAGGTCATGGACGATCGAGACGACGAGTTCGAACAACTGCGCGTCACACGTGGCCGTCTGCAGCGCATGGAGTTGGTGTTCTTGCCATCCCTTCACGGCCTTCTCCTGCGGACAGTACTTGTGGCGGACTGTCATATTTGACACTATTCCTGCATTGTGTCTTCATGTAACGTGTCCTCTGCAATTCATTGAGGACGACCAACATGATGCACCCGACCACGAATGACGGCCTTGCATTTTTCCAAGCGTCAATGATGACCCTGTCAGATGACGGCCTGATCCGTCTCACCCTTGAAACCCTCAGGACGATACCCTTTACCCATCTGCTGTCTGGCCTGGATGAACATGATGGATCACCACCCATCTGTGAGGCTGCCAGTCTGGACCCGATCTCCGGTTATACCGAATGGCTGAGTACGACATCCCCGGCCATCACCCTGGGTTGGGACTGGTGGCTGGATGTCTCTGCGATGCCGCCCGTCTACACCCCTATCGGCGAACCCCGAAGCAATGTGATGATCGTGGATGCTCAGCACCGCGATCTGGGCCGACGCAGGACCGATGCCGCGCTGGGTATGCTGATTTCAACCTGGTCTTGGCAAGCGGCGGTCGAACAGCATATTCGTTCACGTTACGCCTGATGGCCTGTCAGATCTGACAGTTACGCGCCCGCTTTGGCGCAGGTGGAATACCCCCCAAGGATGGATGCCAATGGGAGGTGGTATGCAGATCGTGTCAGGATCCTCGGCGCAACTTCAGCAGGGCTTGCATGCCAGCGTCGGGCGCTATCGTCATCGGGTGTTTGTGGAGAAGCTCGGCTGGGACGTGCCCACTCGGGAGGGCATTGAAGCCGACCAGTTCGATCGCCCGGATACCGTCTACGTTGTTGGTCGGGATGCTCAGGGTCAAATTTGCGGCTGCGCCCGACTGCTGCCCACCACCCGACCCTACCTCCTGGGCGAGGTGTTCCCGCAACTACTCAATGGCTTTGCGCCACCTGCATCCCCCGATGTCTGGGAGTTGTCGCGATTTGCGGCCACAGATTTCAACAGTCAGACCACGTCAGCGTTGGGAAAGATGTCCTCAGAAGCAGCGATTGCATTGATGCGCGCGTCGATTTCCTGTGCGGCGGAACAAGGGGCCAAGCGACTGATTATGGTGACGAATATCGGTGTGGAGAGGTTGCTGCGCAGGGCTGGCTTTCAAGCGCACCGTGCGGGGCCGCCCATGATTATTGATG